>JALGTS010000081.1 GCA_029821255.1 Candidatus Zipacnadia bacterium | reverse complement strand
TCTGGCGATTCTGGCTGGCTTGTACCCCGCTGGAGTGATATCCACGATTCTCAATGAGCAGGGCCAGGCTGCGGATATGGACGAGCTAATTGCTTTCAGCCAGACTCATGGCATCGAGATCGTCTCCATCGTTCAGTTGATTGAATATCGCCGCCGCACTGAGAAACTCATTGCCAAGCAAGCCGAGGCTGACCTGCCCACCAAATATGGCCACTTTCGGCTGGTGGTCTACACTTCACTCCTGGATGGCACTGATTATCTGGCCGTGATCAAAGGTGATCCCGCCAGTTCTGAGCGGCCACCGCTGGTCCGAGTTCACTCCGGCTGCGTTACCGGGGATGTGTTAGGTTCACTGCGCTGCGACTGCGGCGACCAGATTGCAGTGGCACTGCAAAAAATTGAGGCTGAAGGCTGCGGTGTGGTTGTTTACATCGCCAGCCAGGAAGGCCGAGGCATCGGCCTGGCCAATAAGATTAAGGCCTACCATTTGCAGGAAGAAGGCTATGATACAGTAGAGGCCAATCAGGCCCTGGGCTTCCCGCCCGATATGCGTGACTACGGCTTAGGTGCACAGGTCTTAGCTGATCTGGGCATTACCGAGATGCGGCTGATGACCAACAATCCGCAAAAATATGCCGCAATGGAAGGCTACGGCTTACGGGTGGTAGAACGCGTCCCCTTGGAGACGCCCGCCACTAAATACAACAAGGATTATCTCCTGACCAAAAGAGAGAAACTGGGGCACCTGCTTAATGCAGTTGAGCGGGACGAACCATAAAAACACAGAAGGAGAATATTATGGGACAGGTTATTGAGGGCAAACTGGATGCGACCGGTCTTAAGTTTGGCATCGTAGTGAGCCGCTATAACAGCTTTATCAGCAAGCGGCTACTTGAGGGCGTTATGGACGGCCTCAGCCGCCATGGGGCGGCTGACGAAGACATCACTACAGTCTATGTGCCCGGGTCGTTCGAGATACCACTGGCCTGTCTGAAATTAGCTCGGTCAGGCCGCTACCACGCCGTTATTGCAGTAGGAGCCGTCATTCGGGGGGCCACTGCCCACTTTGAATTCGTGGCCAGCGAGTGTGCCAAGGGCGTCGCTCGCGCAGCAATGGAGACAGGCGTGCCTGTGATCTTTGGTGTGGTAACTGCTGAAACCATTGAGCAGGCCATTGAGCGGGCCGGCACCAAACTGCCCAATCGCGGCTTTGAGGCGGCTCTGACTGCCATTGAGCAGGTAAATGCACTGAAGGCAATACCTGAGTAATGAGAGGCGACCGTAATGGGTAGTAGAGGCTTAAGTACCTGGGCTGTGGTTGTAATAGCATTGATCTTCGGGTCGGTCGGCGGCGGCATCGGAGCATATGTGCTTATCAATAGTATGCCGTCGGGCCCTGTGACAAGCCTCCAATCTCCCCCGCCTCAGCCACAACCTGTCAAGGTAGTCTCCGAAGATGAGGCGGTGATTGAGGCGGCACAGAAGGTCAGCCGGGGTGTTGTCAAGATCATCTCCACACACCTGATTGAACCTTCGGGCTTCTTTTTCTCATTACCCCCTCTGGAACAGACTGGAATCGGCTCGGGCTTCGTCTTTGAGTACGAGGGCAAAAAGTTGATTCTAACCAACACACATGTGGTTGGGGGAGCCAATCGGCTGGTTGTGAAGACTATAGATGGTAGTGAGTTTGAGGCTAAGAAGCTGGGCGCCGATCCTGCTAACGATATTGCGGTAATTGAGCCCGTTGCTGCTCCAGTTAACCTGGTGGCGCTGCCGCTGGGTGACTCGGCGCAGGTTCAAGTTGGCCAGAGGGTTATCGCCGTAGGCAATCCCTTTGATTTTGAAAATACGGTTACGGCCGGAATTATCAGCGCTAAGGGCCCCCGGGAAATTGCCGGCAAAAAGCGCGAGGTCCTTCAGACTGATGCCGCCATCAACACCGGCAACAGTGGCGGGCCGCTGGTGGACTTGGGGGGAAATGTCATCGGCATTAACTTTGCTATCTTCAGCCCAACCAAGACCAACCTGGGCATCGGCTTTGCCATCCCTATAAACCAAGCCAAGGAAATGATGTATTTCCTGGTAAATCGCGGCCCCTGGGTTGGCCTGCTCAATCTCCAGCCAAATAGCCAGGGGCTGGCACGCTATCTCCAGCTACGCACTGACAAGGGGCTTGTTGTAATAGCTGTGGCTGAAGGCAGCCCCGTTGCCCAGGCCGGGATTGAACCCGGCGATGTGCTTCTGGAGGTAGATGGTGAGCCCGTCAGTGAGGTGGATAAGCTGCGAAAGAAGATCCGCAGCCACAAAATTGGGGAGACAATAAGGCTGACCGTGCAACGAGGTAACCAGCTGCATGAAGTTGAGGTGAAGGCTGGCACAATCCCCGAAGGATACTACTGAGCGTAGTAGCCTGTACTCTCCCCTTTTTCGTTCTCGCATCTGTTAGGAGGTGTCAGTTGATGCAATACCGTGAGTATGGCAACACCGGAAAGATGATAAGCGCCTTGGGTTTTGGTGCGATGCGTTTGCCTAAGGACGAGGATTACGCTGTAGAAGTGATACAACGGTACCTGGACTTGGGTGGTAACCTGATTGACACTGCCCGCGCTTCCAGCAACAGTGAGAAGCTGGTTGGCCAGGCGGTCCAAGGCCGGCGGGATCAGGTCTATCTTTCTACCAAGAATCACGCCATTGAGCATGGTAGGCACAACCCTGAGTTGTGGAAGCAGTATATGGAAGAAAGCTTCAAGGCCTTGGGAGTGGACCATATAGATTTCTATCACGTCCACAATGTTACCTGGGAGAGTGTCGCTGGCCCCTTCCAGGAGCCCGGCGGCCCCCTGGAGATCTGCCAGCAGGCCCTCGACGAAGGTATCATTGGACATTTGTGCTTCTCATCCCATGACAGCCCCGAAAACATTATCAAGATTATTGACACTGACCTCTTTGATGGAATGATCGTCCAGTACAACATCCTGGATAGCCACCAGTTCTTCGGCGCCCACGGACACAAACGAGGCACCAGCAACGAGCCAGCCATCGCCCACGCCCACGAAAAGGGCATGGGGGTACTGATAATGGGGCCGGTAGCCGGCGGGCGGCTGGTAATGGGGCAGTCGCAGCAACTGAAGCAGATGCTCACTGAAAGCACCACCAGCGTTCCCGACCTGGCCATACGTTTCGTGCTGGCTAATCCTGGTGTTACTGCCGCCCTTTCGGGAATGAATACTATCCAGATGGTGGAGGAGAATGTAGCCTCGGCCAGCCATGAGCAGCCGCTGACTGAGCACGAATACCAACAGATTCGGGCCATTGTGGAGCGCAACGAGAAGCTGGCTGAGTTGTACTGCACTGGTTGCAACTACTGCCAGCCCTGTCCACAGGGCGTGGCCATTCCCAAGATATTTGAGGCAATGAACTACCATCGGGTCTGGGGTCTGACCGAGCACGCCAAAAATATGTATCGCAAGCTTGAAATAAACGCCGAGGCGTGCGTGGAATGCGGCGAATGCGAGGAGAAATGCCCTCAACATATTCCCATAATCAAACAACTGAAAGAAACTCATCAGACACTTTCCGACTAACCAGCAGCGCGAAGTGGAGATGAAAGTAGGCTTATTCTCATAATGTAGGAGGATGTTACATAATGAAGTACCGCCAGTATGGTAATACCGGCAAGGTAGTTTCCGCACTGGGCTATGGGGCAATGCGTCTGCCCTTTGATGATCCAGAAGAATCTGTAGCCCTACTCAAACTGGGTATGGATTTAGGCATCAACTACATAGACTCTGCTTACGGATACGGCGCAGGCCGCAGCGAAGAATATGTCGGGCAAGCGATCAAAGACCGCCGCGACCAGGTCTATATCGCCACCAAAAACCCCCTGCACGATGAAACGGTGGACGGATGGTGGCAGCGCCTTGAGACTCAATTGGAGCGCCTCCAGACTGATCATATAGATTTCTACAAGGTCGTCCATGGTCTGACGTGGGACGTGTATACTCGCGTCTACGAGCCAAAATTGCATAAAGAAGCACTAAAGGCACGCGACCAGGGCATTATTGGGCATATAGTTTTCTCCTCCCATGATCGGCCAGAAAACATCATTAAACTCATCAATACCGGTGTTTTTGAAGGTCTGCTGGTTCAGTACAATCTGTTGGATCGGACAAACGAGGAGGTTATCGCCCACGCCCACGAGTCCGGCATGGGCGTAGAGATTATGGGGCCGGTGGGCGGAGGGCGTCTGGGCATGGCTTCTGAGCGCGTCCAGGCAATGGTTCCCGGCGTCACCAGTACACCGGAGCTTGCTCTGCGATTCGTCTTAGCAAACCCCAACGTTACAATTGCGTTTTCGGGCATGAACACCCGTGCCCAAGTGAAAGAGAACTGTGCCGTCGCCTCCCGTGAGGCACCACTTTCCGACGAAGAGATGCAGGCCATTCAAAATGCATTAGCAGAGAATAAGCGCCTGGCGGAACTTTACTGCACAGGCTGCAACTATTGTGTTCCTTGCCCCCAAGGCGTGGCTATTCCGGACATCTTTGCAGCAATGAACTATCATAGAGTCTGGGGTCTAACCGCCTATGCGAAAGAACTCTATCAGAAGTTAGGCCCCGACAATAAGAATGGCAAGATGAATGCTTCGGCTTGTGTAGAATGTGGTGAATGTGAGAAGAAATGCCCCCAAAACATCCCCATCATTCAGCGACTGAAAGAGAGCCACGCTGCACTAAGCGAATAGCACCGCTACTGACCATCACACCTATTAGGAGAGAAGGAAGCACCTATGGAATATGTCAGGTTTGGAAACAGCGGTATGCAGGTCTCTCGGCTCTGTTTGGGTTTTATGGACCTGCCCAATCGAGTTGAGGAGGAGGAAGCGATCGGCGTAGTCCACTCCGCCCTGGATCACGGTATAAACTTCATTGACTGTGCCGACGCCTACGGTAGGGGCCATGCTGAGGAAGTATTAGGCCGTGCTTTGGTAGGCCGGCGGGACAATGTTGTCATAGCGACTAAGTTTTGGGTGCGGATGGGGGAGGGACCAAATACGGGTGGCTGTTCGCGCTTACATATTATGGAGGCAGTCGAGGCCAGCCTACGCCGACTACAGACCGACTACATTGACCTATATCTGCTCCACCACCCCGACCCTAAGACTCCGGTAGAAGAGACGCTTTCCACTCTGGATACGCTAATCAAACAGGGCAAAGTCCGCTATATTGGAGTCTGTAACCACTATGCCTGGCAGATGGCCCATATGCTTGGGGTCAGCGCTCTGCACAACTGGGAACCACTGGTCTGCATTCAGTGCCGCTATAACATTCTTGACCGAGCCATTGAGAATGAGACTGTCCCCTTCTGTCAGCGGTTCAATATCGCCACTATGATCTACGGCCCGTTGTGCGGCGGCCTGCTGACGGGGATATACCGGCGCGGCGAGCCGCTCCCCGAGGGGGCACGCTATAAGCGATCAGAGTTTGAAAGAAAACAGGAGTTTGATGAAAATCTTTTCGATATCCTTGAAGAGTTGGAGAAGATTGCCGGTGACTATGGCATAGCGTTGACCGACTTAGCCTACGCCTGGCTGCTGACTAAGCCGTATGTAACCTCAGTGATAATGGGTGGCAGCCGTGCCAAGCACTACCAGGCGCTGTGGGATGTTATGGAGGTACAGATAAACCCTGAGGATATCGCCCGAATTGACGAACTCTCCCAGATACGCCGCTACCGACCCTTTGCCAATCAGCCCATCATCCAGGGCGCGCCACTGGCGCTAAACCGGTTGTGACTCTGCCGATAGCATAGGCTGACTGGCCACTGCCTGGCGGTCCGGATCTGGACTGCTGAGGACAACGCCAGGTTACACCTGGTCCGGCCAGGCAACGAAATACTGCGCCTGAAGGTTGTCCTCCAGAGACTTATTATGCCTACGTTGCCGTGCTGGATGCCCAGTTCTGGGGCAAAAAGGCTAACTACTTCCCTGGAGGTTTTACAGGGGAAGGCGGCATGTGAGAAATGTGAGGAGGGAAGCAAAACATTCCGAAAACTCAGTTGACAGGCAAATGAGAATGCGATATAACCCTTCATAGAGTATTGTGCAGTAGGTCAAGACTG
>JALGTS010000080.1 GCA_029821255.1 Candidatus Zipacnadia bacterium | reverse complement strand
GCGAGACCGCTTGCAGTTTATGGGCGCTTCCTTAATCCGGCTCATGTCACCACGCATTCGTGCAGGGTGGGTTGAACGAAGCCAAGTTACATAGCCTGCGAGCCCAGCAGCCTGTCGGAGAATGCGACTATTGTAGCTATTGCTACAGGGAACTTGGTTGTGGGACAAGGCTTTCAGGAAAATTATGACTGGTGGCGCCGGTTCTTTGGGTGAGTGCGAAGCTATAGGCTATTAGTTTGCAAATATGGGCTGAAAGATGGACGGACAGTACACCCTCTACTCCTTGTTTACGTTACTTTCGCCAGCGCCTTGCTGCGAAATAGCTTCAGCAGGTTGTGACACAGACATATCAGTCGCCATTCGGCGTAGCAACAACCTACGGAACCCTCTGGCCTCCTTGATCTGCCCAAAGACCGGTTCGACCGTCTGACGGCGCTTCTTGTAGGTGCTCTGTCCGGCTTTAGTACGTAACTTACGAGCCATGTTCTTTGATGGTTGCATCTTGCGGAATTCGTCCCCGTGGTGGAGGCGCTGACTTATCAGTATGTCTACGCTGTTTGGTCGCAATGTACGGGTCTATGCCACTGTTGGTGAGATGTTCGACGTTAGCTTTGCTGAAATACCCGGCGTCAGCACTAACTTCCCTGGGTAGCTTAGCGGTGTTTTTCTGCACTTGCTCGGTCATCGGCGCAATCTGCTGCTTGTCGTTGGCTTGCTGCGTAGTGTCGGCGGCCACTATCACTTGCGTGGTGTCCTCAACTGCTGTCTGACAATTGTAAGCCTGGACAAAAGCTTTAGTAGCGCTGTCTTTCAGTATCCGTGACTCCGGGTCAGTGAAGTTGCGTTGCGCCCGATCTTCCGGCGTCGGTGGCGGCCTGTCGCTATCCACTGCCGCGTGTTCGTCTGAATCATCGTCATCATCTGTTTTACTCTGTTGCCGGTGCCGGACCTGCGCTTCTAACGCTGCTTTGGCCTGACGGATCCGTTCCAGGCGTTGCTGACGATAGCGCAACTCCTCGGGTAGCTCATCGCCACGATTACCTACGCCATATTGCTCATCTTCAGGGCTGTCGACGGCTTCTGCTTCGCTTAGTAATTGCTCTACTTCTCCCTCCAGGCGGGCAATCTCCTGCTTCATTCGCCCGTAGCTCATGGCTTTATGCTTGGAAGCATTGGCCTGCATCTTGGTGCCGTCGAGCGCCACATGGCCAAACTTTACCAAACCAGCCTGCTGACAAAGACGTAGCACCTGCACGAACAGCTCAGAGAGCGCTTCCAGATGCCGGCACCGGAAAGTGCAGATCGTGTCATGGTCGGGATCCTGGTCGGCAGTAAGCAGTCGGAAAGGCACCTGTTCGTGGGTGGCCCGCTCCAGCTTGCGGGAGCTAACTATGCCCACACAATAGCCGTATAGCAGCAAGCCGACCATCATCTGCGGATCGTAGGCTGGCTGGCCACAGTCAGACTCATGGTCAGCGTACATCACCGAAAGATCCAGTTCTCCGACCACATCCTGGATGAAGTAGGCCAGATGCCCCTCCCCCAACCAGTCATTGATGTCGGGGGCAACAGAAACTGCTGATCGGGGTTGTAGTCCTTAAATGTCTTCATAGTACTTACATCATACCATATTTGCTCACACTTGAGGAGGTTCTCCAACAGGCTGCTAGCCTTGCAGCGGGCCATAGTGAGCCGTTACTGGGACAGCGCCGACGATCCCGCCTGGCACCTGCAAGTGGCTAACCACTTTCAGGACGCAGGCCGATGCCCGCGCAAGCTCGAGGAGTTGCCCTGGCAGCTCGCCCAGGCCCACGAATAGCAGAGGCTCTACGGCTTACTGGCGAATGTCGATTTCTTCAATGCGTTGTGGAAAGTGAGCGAGTCTGATGTGAGAGCCTACTGGGCGGCGGTGGAGAGTGGGTGTGGGCTGCGCATGACGGTGGCCTACCGACCGGTACTGGAGACACCTGAGCGCTATGAGATTGTCCCAAAGGCAGTGGAAAGTTGAAAAAGCAGGGCAAGTCGGTACTACAAGCAGCTTATCGGCTGGAAGCCAAAGAGGGCATGGCCAAGCTCAAACAGCAGGCCGATTGGCTGGACAGCGAGTATCCGCCAGCGCGCCAGCCAGCTTACGTGAAGGTTTGGAGGAGACTTTCACTATCAACCGTCTGGGGCTGCGTGCTACCCTACGCCGCTGCCTGGGTACCACTAACATCGTGGAGAGTCCCACCGCCGGGGTGCGATCGCGTACTGGTCGGGTCACTAACTGGCGCAACGGCCAGATGGTCTTGCGCTGGGCAGCAGCGGCCTACTTGGACGCTGAAAAAGCCTTCAATTGCGTAATGGGTTATCGGGACTTGTGGATGCTCAATGCCGCGCTTGACGAAGATCAGCTAAGCGAGGAGGTGAGGGTGGCCTAAACGTCGCACTATCAGAGAGCCGTCCCACTTCCCACTTAAAACAGGACATGCTCGGTGATAGTAAGCACACCATTACATTGACCTGCTCCATTTGTGGTACCATCTGTTATGTTAATCCCAGGGCCGCTACAGCGAGGGCCAAGAGCTGAGGCGGAAGACCAAGCTGGAGGCCATGACTGAAGTGCTTTCGGCGCCGGTGGTCGGTAGTCAAGTGCAATGTGGGGCCTCCCGTATTGTAATGATTTCGCCATCGCTTCCCTACTACCTACGCCTCCAGCGAAGTATCAAGAATCTCTATATTCCCGGGATTGTTCCATATACTTTGTTCCTGTGTCTAACATTTTCTGTATCCTGCATTAATTCCTCCTGCTGCAGCCAACTCTACTTACCTCTTTGCTGGACCAATGCCTTAATCCTCTCCACCTTCATCTCGCAATCTGCGCCAATGAGGTAGACGGGTTTGTACACACCGCCCGTGCGCCGACGATTATAGACGCGTACTGCGATTGTATTTATGTGGCCATACTTCAGATAAGGCCCGGCGTCTAAGGCAAATGGGGTCGTCCGGATAATCTGAGGGCGCAGATCAGTTGAGGCGCAGCTATGCTCATAGACGAATTCCTCATTCAGATAGATGTAAGCATCTTCATCTACCGCACTGAAGTAAAGATAGACAAACCGGCGCTGCTGCAGTTCCGAAGGAACCCTAAATTTTTGGCGATACCAGCCAAAACCGGTATAGCCAGAAATGACAGGGGGAGAAGACTTGGTATCGCCAGGAAATTGATGCTCCCAGCCTCCCCCTTGGTCAATGTGCACTATCGGCCACCGCCTATCATCAAAGGAACTTTCAAACCACTTTTCTGCTACACCAACGTTGTCCGGATCAATGGTGAGTTTCCAGGTGTCCGGCAATGGATATATGCCAACCTCACCTTCGGCTCTTTGTTTACGGACGTTGACTTGTTCTCGCCACTCCTCCAATCTTGGCTCAATTGGTCTTTGTTCGCGGACGTATACGTTGCCCCAATCGCTGGCTACTTGTGTGAAGTTTTCGAGTGCCGCTTCATGTTCCTGCCAGGTGGGGAAGAACTCCTCAGCCCGCGATAACTTAACATAATCGACCGAAAGCCGCTCCTTTTTGACGCGCAGCAGCTTGACTGGGTCATGCGCCACCATTGTCTCGGCTTTATCAAACAATTCATCTGCTCTATTGATTATCTTTTCGGTTAGATATGCTGTGGTGGGAGGTGTCCATATGTCCATATGAATATTATCTTTTCGCGTCTTCGTCTGCAGCATTTCAATATATTGATGGACAGGGCCGGCTGCTGGTCCATAGTAAGCTTGGAGGAACTCGTTCATCTCCTTTTCCCAGTCGCAATCAGGATCCCAGAGGCATCTTGCCATAATATATGAGCGCAACTCAGCAAACTCCCCGCCGCCGTTATAGTTACCCTCTTCAAACACTCCCTTGACGTTATGGTCAACGAAAAACTTGATATTGGGCTGTAGGCTATGTAAGTTGGGGAAAGGCAGGAGGTAGTGGGCAAAGTCGGTCACATAATCCCACACATACAAGCGATCGCAAATCTTCGACCAACCTATTATATCTTCCTCGAAAAAGCGGTTTGTATACAAATCACACATGGCAAGGGGATGCGAAAAACAGCAATCAATGCTACACAAACGGACAATGACATTGGGACGAGGCTTAACGTACTGAGGAGGTTTGCAGCTCCAGGCATAAGCCAGCGTATCAATTGCCACATGGGGGAACTCGTCCTTGATATTGTCGGCTATTTGGTTAACAAAATGCAGTATAGGCCCCGCCTGGCTACCTTCGCGTTCGGCCAGTGCTTGGCACTTATCACACTGGCAATATCCTAAGCTGTCGTTCTGTGAGACAGAAACGATATTAGCCTCCGGGTCTTCCCGTAGCCATTGGCAAACACTTTCAGTGGCAACCTTGACGACCTCAGGATTAGTTAGACAGAGCTGTGCTCCTTCACAGGTGCGTTCACCATCAATCTCGGAGAAATACTCAGGATGCTCGTCGAAGTATTTGTCGGGAGGCACCAGTGAATAGAAGGTATGCACAAATCCTTTGTAGACTATTTTCCTTCCATGCTCCTGCCCCAAGCTGGCCTGGCTACTGTTCATACGATTACGGGCCGCCCAATCGCCGTCAAAGGCCTCAGCGTACAACGGCTCGCGATATTCCAGAACTGGTATCTTCTGGTAATCTATATGGGGCAACTCAATAGTCTCCTGGCGAGGAATGCGACTGACCGGTGGGGTAGGCCCGCCAGCAGTGAACCACCGGCACCCCAAATATTTGTCCAAAGACTCATAGCAGGCGTACATACTGCCCCGCAGCCGACCACCGGCTAGCACCAAATGAGGCCCTACGGTCTTTATTACAAAACCCTCCTGGCCCAGAGCCTCAAAGTCAATATCCACCGGCAGGCGGTCCAGAACTTCACTGCTACCTACCAGTATCATCGGGCCACTTACTGGTGTTGCGTTTACTGGCCTGATCGGAAGTTTGGCGCCACAGATCTGCTCCAGAAACATCTGGAGTTCTTCGGCCCCGTGCTGTTCGGACGGTGAGCAGCGCCGATCAATTACAATCGTGTAATCCGATTGCCCCCCGCGCACCAGTGTTATGCCAGACGATTCCATCGTGCTGAGGTGGATGAGCAGTACTGCCGCCACAACAATTGTTACCCATACGGACACGATTACCATACCCTTTCCTTATCACACCAGAATGTTCTAAATGGAGATTTCCCAAGCAGCATTGCCATCATAACTGGTATAAAGCTTTATTCAGCAGCTGGTTGATATTCATTATCCCAATGCCGACCGGATCGCATTAGTGACGGACAACCTCAACACCCATACGCCCGCCTCTTCGTATAATGCTTTCTCACTGGCCGAGGCGAAGCAACTGTGGGATAGACTGCAAATCCACTACACGCCCAAACACAACAGTTGGCTCAATATCGCCGAGTGTGAACTGAGTGTCCTCAGCCGTCAAGCCACCTACCGACGCATCCCCAGCAAAGAGGCACTCACACAGCACGTTACCGCCTGGCAAACAGAAAGAAATTCCCAGCATGCCACGATAGACTGGCGGTTTACTGCTAAAGATGCATGCATTAAACTCAAGCGCCTTTACCCCATAATTCAGAAGTAACGCTCCACTAGCGCTCGCAAAAAGCTTTCTCAACGCTCTCCTGATGGACTTTGGCTGTCTGGTGAATGTCACCAATCTCCTTCTGGGTTGTCTCAGTCTTGACATAGGCCGCAACCCGCTTCTCCACTGCGGGCTGCTTCTGGCTGGCTACCTGCTCGACCGTAGCCAGGTCTGCCTCCGCCTGATCCAGCCTGTCCCCTAGCCGTTGCGCCCCTACTGCAGTGACGGTGGCAATTGCCTCTACTTGCTGAGCGGCGACTTGGTATTGCTCCCTCGCCTTGGCAACCTGGGCTTTCAGTAGTTCATTCAGTTAGGCAGGGCCAAATGGCCAAATTTGGAGGTGTCGTGAAACCCGCCCTGTGCCGGTGACCACGACGAACACTGCAGCTGCTCCTCCCCAGCTAAATGATCCCGGCAGAAGTTGGCACTCCACAGACCCTCGCCTGGGCCTTCCAGGCCAAACACTGACCACGGAATCGCCAGCTCCAGCGTCCATTCCCCTTCGCCTACAACGGTGGCCGAGTGCCACTGGGCATTC
>JALGTS010000079.1 GCA_029821255.1 Candidatus Zipacnadia bacterium | reverse complement strand
CTGCTTTTTGTCCTGGATTTCCTCAGATGCCCTTACAAGTACAGTACTTTCAGGCTGAATCTATGCCGTGGCTGGCCGCTGGCCGTTTTCCCATCTGTTCCTTCCCATTTCTGTACGGCCTTGCCTATTTGCTCCCATTAGAGCTTGGTTTCTCGGTGTGGTTCTTCTTGATGCTCAGCCGACTAGAATTAGTGATAGCAGCAGCCGTTGGGTACCGACAGGGTGTCTTTCCTTATCTATTGCAACAAGAGTTGGGAGCGCACTGGGGGGTAGCTGCGTTTGT
The DNA here is from genome assembly GCA_029821255.1 of Candidatus Zipacnadia bacterium. Taxonomy (GTDB): domain Bacteria; phylum Armatimonadota; class Zipacnadia; order Zipacnadales; family Zipacnadaceae; genus JALGTD01. The sequence continues at coordinate 10,985 of JALGTS010000079.1, read as the reverse complement.
CGTGTGGACGGCTCGGGGCCATCTGCGCAGGGTTTGGCAACGGGCATGGGGGGCGAGGGAGGGGAATGACGCCGAAGAACCAATGCGGTACAGCGTAGCCTTTTGGGGTTTTGTGCTCGGAATGTTAGCTATGATGGCTTTTGCCACGACCGCAGGGCTGCGACCCATTACCGCCTTGATTTACTTCATGGGTTTAATGGGAATAGTTCTGGCTCAGGCCCGTATCCGAGCCGAGTTTGGCTTGCCTAAGGTTGGCCTTTGCTGCGCTGTGGGTATGGGTGATGTGATGCAACGAGTTACGGGGGCAACATCATGGACCCCTCGCGATCGGACGGGTATGACTTTGCTGTGGTTTCTCAGTCGCAGCCATGCTAACTTTCCTATTCTCAACGAGATTGATTCCTTCCGCATCGGCGATCAATCAAACATATCGCTGCCCTCTTTGACCAAGGTCATCATGGCTACAGCCATAGTGGGAATTGTGGCGGCCTTTTGGTCTATGCTACATGTCACTTACCAAACCGGCTACGAGTCGGCTAAGTTTATGGGCCCCGCTGTACCGGCCTTTGGCAGTGCTCCCTGGACAAAGTTAGCTAATTCTCTATCTTACCCCCCCAAGCCTGATATTGGGGCCAGTTTAGCCTACATTTTGGGTATCGGCTTCACCGTCTTTCTGGCGGCCATGCGGATCCGCTTTATCTGGTGGCCTTTTCATCCTATCGGTTACCTGCTCAAAGGTAGTTACGAAATGCTGCGCCTGTGGTTTCCCATATTCATAACTTGGTTGATTAAGAGCCTCATCCTCCGCTATGGTGGCATGCGGCTGTACCGACGGGCCTACCCGTTCTTCATTGGTCTGATTCTGGGTGAGTTTGTGGCTGGCTTTCTGCGTACTATTGTTGACCTGGTTTTGGACCTGTACCTACCTGCTGTGTCGGGCCTTGGTGGCATATAGGGAGATCGTTGAGAAAGCCTTTTCTGAGCGGTACTCGGTGGTTTCCGTTTTGTAAACGAAATGGACGGCTGATAATTGGAAAATAGAATCCTAAGTCGCTAAATTCTGTCGGGCAAGACGGAACCATTGAGTAATGATCATAGAAGACTTTCTCAACGGTCTCTTCTGGAAGCACTTCAAAGAGGTTTAGTCCCGCAATCCGGGTTACCATTCGAGTACGAGGTAGGCCATATAGGGCATTTCACATTCCAGGATGACGGTTGTTTCGCCGCCTGCCTCGCCAGTCTGAACAGCGGCGGGTATCGGGTCAGACAGAGGCGCCAGCAGCGTGGCTTGCGGCGGTTCATCCAATACATTCGGCAGACGCACCACCGGACGACCCGGATCAACTGCATCGTTGAATATAATCACGACATTACGCGTGCCTTCAGTGAAATGAACTGGCAGCAGGTAGGGGCTGCCGGTAACCAGCGCTGCCGACAATTCATTACCCATCAAGAAGCGAACTGCGTTTTGGATCATGGTCTGGTGTTGCTGGTAACGGGGCTGTCGAGCAGGATCAGCCACCGCCATTGTCACCACTCGTCCCCCTCTATCATTCTCAAAAGTGACTACACCTGCCCCGCGTCTTTCCCGCGTCGGCGTGATAATACTGGTCCACTCATCGGCACCACTCAGCGGTTCCAGTGCAGCTATTCTTGGAAGCCAGTTGACCGTGGAGAGGAGCAATCCTGGCTCCAGACCGGTCTCGTCGGCCACAACCTGCTCCATTGAGTAACAGTCCTGCTCACGATCGATCCATTGAGCCACCCGGACGCCGATCTGCTCGCCGAAGCCGCGCTGTGCTAGAATGTCAGCACTTTGGGCATCCAGAAACAGCCCCCCATACAACATTTCATCTATCTCCGCATCAGTGAAGGCCCACGCCAGTCGTCCAAACAATGCCCGGGGAGAACCCTGACTACTCGTGACCGGTACACCGTAGGGCAACAGGAATTGACCAGGCATAAACGGCGAGACATTCAACTCGTCCATGCTTTCGCCGCGAACAGTGTGAATCTTCTGGGCTGCATCTTGGGTCCAGGGCAGGCTTACGCCGCAGGAAGGTAGTGAAACGGGAAAGCGCTCACAAATCCACTCCAGGACTGACCGCGAGTCGTCCAATAATCTGCCAACATCGGGGTGATGTCGCGGTGGATTACCAACCATGGGGAACAAATTTAGCAGCAGAGCGTCGGCTCCGAACAGCATTGCCAGAACCATATCCGCCCAGGTCGCCGTATTGGACTTGTTCCACTGGGTCCAGGGGGCGTTCTCGATCTCCGGCGCGACCTCACATCCTGCTGGCCGGAGGTGCCGTTGCATCTCAAGCATCATGATACTGCGGGCTCTGTCGCGCCTAGGTGCCGCCCCGTAGTCGGCGAAATTGGGACGATGGGCGACCTGGCCGTCAATACTCAATGCCGCGAACAGTGCCAGCCAGTCCCGCCCTTCAGCGCTGTGCACACTCGGCGTCGAACTCATCAGGCCCAGCCGTGTCTGCCCGGGCGCGTTGTCGGCCACAGCCGTGGCTATCCCTGCTGCTGACTGCAGTTGCAGTTCCCGCCACGTACTCAGCCATACCGCCCGCCAGGGATGCGGCTCCCCAGGCTGCAAGATAGCATTGAGCACCTCCTCCCGGCTGACGTTCTGGCCTACCCGGGCAGCAAACTGCTCCAGCACCGGCGGCTCAAACCCAGAGCCCCACGTCAGGGGGGCATGGTTGTGGTAGCGAAAATCATCTTCTACCCAGATGATGCGGAAACCTAACTGGGCGAAGCGCCCGAACTGGTCTTCGATATAGTTACGCCAGGCAGGATCGGCAAAAGAGCCTACTGCTGAGGCCACTTCTCCGGCAGGGGATACAGCCGGCTGAAGGCCACGTTTGGGAGGTAAGCGCCGGCCCCTGTCCAGATGACCGACCGTGGCCCACGGATTAAGGCTCACTACAATGCCGGCGGCCTCCAGAATTTGTTTGGCGCGCCCTACAACGTCAAACCACAGGTCTTCTTCGTTAGAAGATAGGAGTCCGTTGTGCCATTCCTCGCCGGCATAGAACAGGACAACTTCCTCAACACCGTGCGCCGTGCAAAAAACAGCCAGCGCCTGGGCATCGCGCTCGACATTTTCTCCCGGCATAATCTGAAACCGTAAGTGATAGCGCAGCGCCCTTGACGGGCGCATGCCCGCATCTGCAGAAATCCCACGTGCAGCCAGCGGTTGTTTTGGACTGATCATCTATCTCACCTCTTACCCTGACACTACTTGGCCGGAGCGGGAGCTCCTCCCCGTGTCCGACACTTGCCGTTATGCATATTTCCGCTATAGAACGGCTCTGCCAAGACGAAAGTCAGGCTTATTGTTGGTACGATTTAGTGAAGACTTCCTACCGGTAAGTCGAGCCACCCAGACTTTGACAACCAGGTTACACACTCCACTATAGGTCTTCTGAGAGACAAGTTAACGTCGGTGGCTGGCAGCCGTCAATCCCATATTAGGAACTCGACGACTTCAAGGAAATCTGGAAGGTCTGCCCAGAGTTGTTGACCTCATCTGTCAAAGTGCTCTATTGGGTTTTATGCTTTCAGGCAAGCAGTCTCGTTAACTGTACAGAATCTGCCTCAAGCAACATCCTAATTGACATATCTCTGCGCGTCGGACACCGTCTTGTCGCAGAGCATGGCAAAGATAATATCGGTCAGTCGTCTGGCCAGGGCTGCTTTGGCGGGGTTAGGGCCATGTCGGTAAACGTGATGACGATAGCGTGCTATCAGTGACAATTCTCGGGTCTTAGTACTGCCAGCAAAATGGCCGGCCGCCACCACCAGTGCCCAGCGCAGGCGGTGGTTGCCTCGCTTTTGCAACGGCCCAGTGTAACGACGCTCCCCGCTTTGCCTGACTATGGGCACCAGTCCACTGTAGCCCCGTAACTTCTGCGCTGTTGCAAACCGCCTGATGTCGCCGATCTCAGCGACGATCGTCAGCGCCAGTAGCGGGCCAATTCCCGGCACCGTCTGCAGCAACGCTGCCAGGGCGTTGGTCTGGGCTCCTGCAGCTATGGCTTCGGTCACTTTCTGCAATTGCTCAGCCTTGGCCGCTAAATCGGCCCGCATCCCTTGCAGGATTATGCTTAACCTCACCGGCATAGATTCGACCACTTGCCCAAGCCACTTACTCGCCGCCTCCCCCAGTAAGTCACTGTACGGGCACACCAGGCCCTGGCGACGTAGCAAGCCACGGATACGGTTGCGCACTCTGGTGCTATCTCTGGTCAGTTCTTGCTGGTAGCGAGTCAATTCTCACAACTGATGGATGTAATCATCACACACCCACACCACAGCACTATCCAAGTAACCTTGGGCCAGCAACATCGCCAGCGTGGTAGCATCCAACTGGTCAGTCTTGGCTCCCTGATAAGCCTCCATCAAGCGATGGGCCTTGTAGGCATCGACTACTACCACATCCACGGCGCAGGATCTTAGCTCCCGAGCCAGGAAAAATGAGGTATCACTAGCTTCCATAACTACCCGCTTGGTCCCAGGCACCGCCGTCAATTGCTCGACCACCTGCGCAGTGGGCATCTAACGCCGCTCACTAAGCTCGCCCGTGCCAGTGTCCAACCAGACAACAACAGTATTCTTTTTGTGAACGTCTGGTCCGATACAAATCATCTGAGGTCTGCTCCCTTCCGGCAAATCTGGCTCCTCTTTGCCCTAACTTTCGCCATCGGGGCCAGCAGACCGTTCTATGTTATCCCATTTGGGAAACTGATAGTAATGTATTCTGCGGCTATGGGCAATTTTCTTCGTCCAAAGGAAAATTCCTGCCTGCGGCTAATGGTAACGGCAAAGTGGTTACTTGCTACCTTCAATGCATATTCGGGTATAGTCAGCTTACAGATATCCCAGTTTAGCACCGCCCGTCCAAAGCCCCTTCGACCAGCAGCGCCCACAAAGAGAATATCTGCTTGCCGTATTGCTGATGGGCATTTTCGAAGACAGTAACGTCGAGCAGGCCAGTTTCGTCTTCCAGGGTGAAGAAGACCACAGTTCTGCCGCTGCGCGTAGGCGGCCGATGAGGGCGGATAAGCAGGCCCGCTGTCTTGACGGTGCCGCTGCGACGCTGTTGTCTAATTTGCTCGTTGGTGACTACTTATTCTTTCACAAGCTGTGGCCGCAGAAACTGCAGCGGATGCCAGGTAGAGCTGAAGCCCAGAATGTTCCATTTGTGAGCGCACTTCTGCCGATCAGTGAAGTCCTCAACACTCCTGACCAGACAGGGCCTATCGTTGGATAGATTCTGTTGCCTTAACAATCTCACTGGGAAGGTGCGCAGTTTCATAGACTGCTATGAGAACAAGCCCGACCCTATCGCTGGACTTACACGAGTCAATCCAGAGCCATTTAGCCGCAAGAATACTGGAGAGGCAGAGCACTACGGTTCACGGGATAGAGTACCCGTCACCATTCACCATTGCCGACAATAATCTGCAACCCACTTGACTCTGGATAGGCTTTCTTCGTCTCCACCTTGGGGCAGTTCGTCTGATATTCCCAACACCAACCGAGGATGGAACGAATTTAGCAACTTTTCCACCGATTCTTGCAACTCTGCTCGGGGGTAGTAGCGCAAGAACAATACTGCTGGTATCCCGTCCAACAAGATCTTATCCCCTATATGTTGTTTCATTTCTTCGATGCTGACGTCCCCCTGCGGCAACGGGGTAAGCGCCTCTAATCCATCAAACGGCAGGTCCGCTAGATAGTCGAGTATAGGTCGGAAGGATCCATCAATATGAATGTGAGTGTAAATCCCGGCCCGCCTGAGCTGGTTGGATCGCTTCTCATAAAAAGGAATAAGATACTCTTCGAGATATTGCGGATTCAACAGGTGAGCATCAATATTCTCGCCAAAGTTGATGATCTTGAGACCGTGGCACTGCTCTGTTTCTTCACTATCCTGAGGGGAATGATTATCCTGGCTCGCATAGGCCACTAATTGCTCATAAAGCGAGTCGTATGAACTATCAATGGCCTTCATAACCTCCACGACATCTCCAGGCACATCATTGAGGGCATAGACAAAATCCGTCAATGTCATCCATATGTGAGACAGCGCCCGATAGGGGCTTTTAGGAACCCAAAATTGGGGCGCACCTCGGTCACCGATGAAGTCGCTGCCTTGCTGAAAGGTCTCGGCACTGAAACTGAAAACAGTGTGGTGGTACAGCCAGGCCAGTTTCTTCAGGTCCTCGCGCTGCTTGGCGGCAAACTCCACGGTTCGCCACGCTTGGTCCGAAGTCAGCTTCAATTGCTGCACCAGCTCACCGTAAGGTGTATCTATGACTACCAACTTCGTACCATTTTGAGTTTTCTCTCGTATTTTGACTTCGTCACTATACTGGGTCTGAACCGGATGAGGCATTCCAGTGTAGTAACTGATGTACCTCATAGATAGGTCCAGGTCATCGTACAGTTCCAGCAATGTCTTATCCTGACATTGCGGGGGAAGGTCTCCCCGCTCTTTATGGATCACAAACCAGGGTTCTATCCGTGGCTGAAACAACGGGTGCGGAATCTGCTTGCCTGCAAATATCCTGATGTTCATTTCGCGCTTGGTCATTTGTCCGGGGGCCTCCAGCCAACGTCCGTTGGTTAGTTTATTGAGACTGTTTCGAAAGGTGCCTTCTTATTATACGGGAGGGAGGCTTGCTGTCAAGGGATAGGTGTGGCAAAGTAGTGGCGAGCTTTGGCAATCAGGCAGTGACGCGGGCGGCTAATCTGACAGATAAGCGCCGCTTTGCCCAGAAGATCTTAGCTGCTGAAGGGAGGTTTACCTGGTGAGACAGCTTCCCCTGCAGGGCCAACCAGTCAAAGGCAGTGGTCAGCCTCAGCAGGTGCGGGTCGCAGGGCGCTGGCAACAGGTTGCGAGTATCGTGGATTATTGGCGCGAGACCGGCCGCTGGTGGGCAGGAGAAAGTTCGCGCGACTTCTTCCTGGTGGAAACGAAAGGGGGCGTGTTTGTTCTGTCCCATAGCCCCTCTGGCTGGCGAATTGAAAAGAGCGTTGACTGATGTTTGTCCATCTGCACGCGCACAGCCCCTTCAGCTTCTTGAATGGCGTCAGCACTATCGGGGCGCTGGTGCAGCAGGCTGCTAATTTTGCTATGCCCGCGCTGGCTATCACTGATCACAACAATCTCAGCGGCGCAGAGCATCTGCATAAGGCCTGCCGTCAGGCCGGCATAAAGCCCATTATTGGAGCTGAAGTGACTCTCGAAGATAGGCACCACTTAACGCTGCTGGCCCAAAACCGCACTGGCTATGCCAACCTGTGCCAACTGTTAAGCGAGGCCCACCTGAGCAACGAACGGGGCCAGCCCCGGGCCACCGAAGAGAAGCTGCGCGAATACGCTGGTGACATCATTGCCCTGTCCGGCTGCTGGCATAGTAAGATATTCTCGCTGGCCTACCAGCGGCGCTACCAAAAGGCACAAAGGTGGCTCAACGATACCGTAGTATCTTTAGTCGGAATAACTTCTATATCGAGTTGCAGGAGACTTTCTATCCCCGCCAGCATGCTACCAACGAAGCGCCGGCCGAGCTGGCTGGGAAGCTATGTGTCCCGGTAGTGGCAACTAACAATGTCCATTATCAGGATAAGTCGCAGTTCAAGATTCAGGATATATTTGCCTGCGTGCGTACCCTCACCACAGTAGACTAGCCCCATTCAGAGCGCAAGATCAATGCTGAGTTCTACTTCAAATTTGGCCGGCAGATGAAGAAGCTGTTCAGCTGGATACCAGGGGCTCTGGATAACACTACCCGTATCGCCGCGCGGTGCCTAAGGTATGAGCTGTGCAGGGAAAAATACCTGCCCCGCTTCGACACTAAAGGACAAAGCTCGGTTCGCCTGCTGCGCCAGCTTACCTATCAGCGTGCCAGGCAACGCTACGCAGAGGTACGTTCAGAGATACAAGAGCGGCTGGACCATGAGCTTAATATGATTGCGCAGTTGGACTTTGCTGACTACTTCCTGGTGGTCTGGGATGTAGTGCGGGAGGCCAGGCGGCGGGGCATCCGCTACGCCGGGCGGGGTAGTGCCGCGGACTCGGCGGTGGCCTACTGCCTGGGTATTACTGACGTAGATGCCATTGCTCGCGACCTCAGCTTCGAGCGTTTCATCAATCCGGAGCGGGGCAATAATCTGCCGGATATTGATATCGACTTTGATGCGCGCTACCGTGACGACATCGCTGACTATGTGACGGAGAAGTATAGCCAGGAGAAGGTAGCCACCGTATGCACCTTCCAGACTTATCGCACCCGTGGGGCTATTCGGAATATTGCCAAGGCCCTGGGCTTTCCCGCTGAACAGATTGACCGATTGGCCAAACTTATGCCTCACATTAACGCTGAAGGTATTGAAGATGCCCTGGAAAAATTCCCTGAGTTGCGCGACAGTCAGTTGCCCATCCACCGATACCGCCAGCTTTTCGAGTTGTGCGAACAGGCCGCTGGGCTGCCCCGCCATATTGGCACGCACCTGGGTGGTGTGATTATCAGCGGCGCGCCGCTCAACACGTTATCCCCGATTCAGAAGGCAGCAAAGGGCTGCCGCATTATTCAGTTTGATAAGGTTGATGTGGAGGACCTGGGCTTGCTCAAGCTGGACCCATTATCGCTGCGGATGATGTCGGCAGTGGAAGATACCATCACTACTACTCCCCAAGAGCTTGATTTCAGTAGCATCCCGCTGGATGATGGGCCTACATACAAGCTCCTTAACAGCGCCGAGACTGCAGGCGCTTTTCAGTTAGAGAGTCCTGCCCAGCGCAATCTGCAGAGCTGCCTGCAGGCCGACAATATCGAAGATATCGTTGCCTCAGTGGCTCTGGTTCGCCCCGGGCCGGTAAGAGGCAACATGGTCGAGCCGTTCTTAGCTCGCCGGCACGGCCAGGAGGCGACAAGCTACGTTGATCCCCGGCTGGAGGAGATCATTAAGGACACTTACGGAGTGGTGCTGTTTCAGGAGCAGGTCATTGAGATAGCGGTCAAGATAGCTGGCTTCACACCTGGCGAGGGCGACCAGCTGCGCCGGTCTCTCACTCATCACCGTGACAAAGCAAAGATGATTATAATTGGCCGTAGATTCATCCATAAAGCACAACAGGGCGGCTGCTCGCAGCAGGTCGCTGAAACCATCTTGTCTTATATTGAGGGCTACGCCGGCTATGGCTTCTGCGAGGCCCATGCCGCCGCCTTCGACGACACCGGCTACAAGACGACTTATCTGCTTACTCATTACCCGGCTCAGTTCTACGCTGCTCTGCTGTCCAACCAACCTATGGGCTATTTCCCTGCGCATACCCTGATCAACGAAGCACGGCGACGCGGAATTAGAATACTGGGGCCGGATGTCAACCAGAGTCAGGTTGACTTCACTGCGCAAGATGGCGCCATCCGCGTCGGCCTGTAACAGGTCAGGCAGATGTCCCAAAGTTTGGTGGAGCGAATAGTTGCAAATCGGCCCTATACAGACCTGTCTGACTTTATGCAGCGAGCCCTGCCCTCGGCAGATGTGGCTCGCAATCTGGCGCTGTGCGGAGCGTTGGACTGCTTTGACGGAAACCGCCGCAAAATACTATTGCAACTGGGTAGCCACAAGCCGGCTGACCAGCCGCAATTGAGTCTGGCACAAGCTAATCCCAGGAGCAACGTGGAAGATTTCACTGACTGGCACAAGTGCTGCCAGGAGTGGAATATCCTGGGCTTCAGCTCCAACTGGCACCCGCTGCAATTTGCCAGACCTCGACTGGCGAAAAAAGGTATCCTCACTGCCCAGCATATTAAACAGCACCGTCCTGCTGGTGCTGTCAAGGTAGCCGGCCTGCTTATCCGCCCGCATCGTCCCCCCACTCGCAGTGGCCGCACCGTCGTTTTCTTTACCCTGGAAGACGAAACTGGGCTGTTCGATGTTACTGTCTTTGAGAACACTTATCAGGAATACGGCAAGCAGATATTCTCATCATCAGGATTGTTGGTGGAAGGTTATCTGGATGGCCGGGGTACGGCCTCTGTTATCGCACAGAAACTGAGGATGCTGGATTGGAGGGCTCTGTAGGCAGGCGACAGTCAGGGCTTTAGGCAGAGGATTCTACCTTCTATTGCGGGAAGATATCCGTGCACCATATCCATTGATGTGAAGATTGGGAAGCGGTTGTTCGTGCCTCGGACCGAGCACTTACTGCAGATTGTGCTGTGCCTGTTAACCATTGGCGTTTTCGTCGGTTGTGGATCCGGACCTGATACTCGCAGCTGCCCGTTAGCTCAGCTTGAGCAAATAGCAGATCTCGCATCAGCATATTGCGCACCCTTGGGGTGACAGGCGATAGTGGCAGGTGATACCCCATGGACTCAAATGACTTCTTCCGTGGCCAACAGAATAGCGAGATAGAGAGACGTTACGAACTCATACATCTGGGCGCTCGACAACGTCGAGTCTTTGAACTTCTCAACGATAGGGACCCCGAACTTGGGAGGGTGTACCTCGGCTCGGTTCACGCACTAACCGATCCTCTTAATCCTGCGGGGCGTATCACGCCGCCCACAGTCTTCGTGATATTTGCAACATGCCTCATGAATACTTGGGGATTACATACGAGGGCTCCAAAGAAGGCAAGTATCGTACTACTAAGGCAACGATACTGGGTCTGGACCCTACCGATCCAGTCGTCGAGCATTTCTATTCATTGGGTGGGCGGTTTACGGAGTATACGCACCTCAGGAGTCCTAAGAAGCAACCCCCCGATCCGGAAGATGTGAGCAGCGACTTGCGCGAGTTGGAAGAGGTGCTCCTGGCACTCTAGTACTTACTTGACTAAATCCGTGTAAGAATTTCTTAGGGTAGTAGGATGGACAACAGCTTTCGTCCATGCAAATGCAGCAGCGTCTTTGTTATGTACCTTAATAAAGTCCGTGATCACCTTACGG
>JALGTS010000078.1 GCA_029821255.1 Candidatus Zipacnadia bacterium | reverse complement strand
ATTATTACGGGGAAGCCGGGTGCAGTAGCGGGAATTCGGCCAATGAGGTTGCCGCAATCTCCACCGATTCGGGAAACAGCACCGTCGTCGCTAAGGTTAAGGCCCAGAGGGGATAGCTTGTCTTTAACGAAGTTGGCTAAGGCGGCCTCGTGCTGCGAGAGGCTGTCAATCTGCACCAACTCACAAAAGAGGTTTACGAGCGCGTCGCAGTCCATAATGTCTCTTCAGGTTTCTTTTCGGTGAGGATCGGTTTGGCGCTGAGTTCAAAGCACGGGCAGATATTGCTTCAGCTCCCAGTCGGTGACCTGGATACGGTACCGATCCCATTCAATCTTCTTATTCTCAATGAGTTTGCCGTGCATTTCCTCGCCCAAGGCTTTCTTCAGTAGCTTGCTTTCTTCAGCTACCGAGATAGCAGTGAGTAAGTCTGGCGGCAGTGAGCCGATGCCCAGTTCTTCGCGTTCCTCGGGGGACATTTCGTAGACATTGCGCTCGCAGGGAGGAGGACATTCGTACTGGTTTTCAATGCCCTCCAGCCCAGCAGCTAACATCACCGCAAAGGCCAGGTAGGGATTGCAGGCTGGATCCGGGGAGCGGTACTCAATACGCATCGCCTTAGCGCGTCCTGGCTTGTAGGCCGGAACGCGGATCAGATCAGAGCGGTTACGCAGCGCCCAAGACAAGTAAACCGGGGCCTCGTAGCCAGGCACCAGTCGCTTGTAAGAGTTCACCCATTGGTTGGTTACCAGGGTTATCTCAGGGGCGTGGGTGAGCAGCCCGGCTATGTACTGCCGGGCTACATCAGACAAGTACAGAGGGTCGTCAGGATCAAAAAAGGCATTCTCCTCGCCTCTAAACAGGGACTGGTGGGTATGCATGCCGCTGCCGTTCTCTGCGAATAGGGGTTTAGGCATAAAGGTGGCATAAACACCATGACGCAGGGCTACTTCCTTGACCACCAGCCGGTAGGTCATAGCGGCATCGGCCATGCTCAGTCCATCGGTGTAGCGCAAGTCAATCTCGTGCTGAGAGGGGGCAACCTCATGATGACTGTATTCCACACCAATGCCCATCTGCTCCAAGACAATAACGGTCTCGCGACGCAGATCCATGGCCTCGTCGTGTGGGGTCATATCAAAATAGCCGGCCTGGTCAAGAACCAGTGGGTTGGTGTCATTGGTTTTGAAGTAGAAGTATTCCAGTTCAGGACCCACGTAGAAGGTGTAACCAAGATCGGCGGCCCGTTGCAGGTTGCGCTTCAGGACATAGCGGGGGTCACACTCGTAAGGTGAGCCATCCGGCAGCAAGATATCGCAGAACATCCGTGCTACTGCTCCTCCATCTTGGGGTCGCCAGGGCAGTACTGCGAAAGTCGTCGGATCAGGCATCGCGACCATATCACTCTCATCAATACGGGCAAAGCCCTGGATAGATGACCCGTCAAATCCCTGCCCCTCTTCCAAGGATAGTTCCAGTTCATCAATGGTGATGGCGAAGCTCTTTAAGTAGCCCAGGATATCGGTAAACCACAGCTTAACGAACTTGACATTGTTGGCTCTGGCCTGTTCCAGCACTTGCTGCTTATCTATGGCGGCTGACATATCACTCCTCCAGATGGTGAGTGTATTAACTGCTCGCCGACGAGGTGCACTGTTCTCAGCAGAACCTGCTTCTGATTGTTGATCTCCCCGCCCGGACTGCTGGGAGATATATTGTAAGCGGATTATTAGCTGAGCGCAAGGTGATTGATATTGGCATCTGTCCGACGGTCGTATTGCAGCCGGTAGGCAAAGCCCGGCCGACGCTACCTACCAGTTGGCATCCGGGCGGCGCAGCAGCCATTTCATCACGGTGCTGGTGCTGGAGATTACTTCGGCTTGGAAATCCCAGATATCCCGATGTAGTTGCCGAGCCAGGGTTGGCTCTTCTTCCAGGCGGTTGCGGTACTCGCCGGGATCCGAAGGCAGATGATACAGCTCGTTAGGCTTCTCACCGCGATTGTCAATAAACTTCCATTCTCCGTCAAAGACACATGCGCGTGCCGCCCCGAAAGTTCCCGAAAACACTTTCTCCCGCGGTCCGTCGTCACTGCCTCTTATAATGGGGCTCAGGTCATAGCCATGATGTTCGACAGGGCAATCAAGCCCGAGCAGTCCCAGCATCGTGGGCATAAAATCCACGTTTTGGACAAGGCAGTCCACGCGTCGAGCATGCTGCTGGTACCTGGGGTCACAGATTAGTAGGGGAATCTTTATAAGCTCTTCATACAGAGGCACGCCGAACTTGCGGATGATCCCGTGCTCGCCCAGCGGTTCACCATGATCTGAGAGAAACACCACAATTGTTTCATCGGCAATCCCCAGTTGGGCCAGCTTATCCATGATTATACCAACTTGGTCATCAATTTGGGCGATGGTGCCGTTGTACATAGCTATAACACGGTGCTTTTGCTCATCAGTCATCCACTCCGAAGATGGGCCGGTGGGCTTGGGAATCACCGGAGTGGGCTCATCGGTGTACATAGTATTATAGGGGGCTGGCGGATCCCACGGCTCATGAGGATCGAAGTAGTCCAGCCATAGAAAGAAGTCTTGCTTGCCGTGAGCATCAAGCCACTCAAGCGCCTTGCGAGTAATGAGGTCGGGGAAGTAGCAGCCTTCGGATTCAGTCAATATCTTCCGGTTTATCCGCAGCCAGCGAGAGGTATCTATGTCAGACTGGGGAGCATGGGGGGGAAACCAGGTCCCGCTCATGTCAGGCTCGATGCCCTCTTGGAGCGGGCCGTAGTTTTTACCCCCCTCTAAGAAAGTATAGCTTTCAAAGCCACGATCCAGATGCTCGGCGGCCGGAATGGCCATATCGCTGATTGCGCCAGTGAACATACCGGCATCCCTGAGCATCTGGGCCAGGGTGACATCATCGTCTCGGAGGGGGCTCCACGGCCGCAGTATAAAGGTGAAAATTCCACAGAACAATGCGGTGCGGGCGGGATTAGTTATCGGATACTCGGCTACAGCATTGGTGAAGATTACCGACTTGTCTGCCAGGGCATCAATATGTGGGGTCCTTACCCGGTTATTTCCATAGCAACCCAGCTGATCCGGGCGCAAGCTGTCTGACATTATTACCAGCAAGTTCACAATTGTTACTCCCATGCTTCATTATCAATTATAGCCTCATAGTTATGGCAAGCATAGCTTGCTGTAAGCTCATTGTCAATGGGCTGCTAGGTTGCTTGGATAATCCTGGCGCCGGCCCGGGGATGCAGGAGCAACTAACCACCGTGGCGAAGTAGCTGATTAACAAATCACGAAAATAGGTGGCGGTTGGCCGACCGCTGCTAAGAGCAATGCAATAGTGGCTGATGCGTCGTGGTAGCACTGGCAGGATATCCACCGCAGCAGTGTAAGTATACCGGACAGACCAGCGGGAAGACCACGATATCGGGGAGCGAGGGCAACAGGTGGGGTCGCTGCTCTACGCAATTTATTACCATCGCGACAGTCTGCGCACAAAAAGCTATAGCTACTGCATCACCAACGGAGGCAGCATTATGACCAACGGAAGCTCTGCGAAGAATCTTTCTGAGTACACGGTTCATATGGTTGGCAACAGCCATATTGATCCGGTCTGGCAGTGGCGGTGGGAGGAGGGCCGCAACGAGGTAATTGACACATGCCGGTCAGCCGTAGAAAGAGCGCAGGAGACCCCAGATTTTGTTTTCACCCGTAGCAGTGCGGTTACTTACCAATGGATTGAGCAAGTAGCTCCTGAGCTCTTTGCCGATATAAAGCGCCTGGTGGTCCGAGGGAACTGGTGTATTGTCGGTGGATGGTGGGTTCAGCCCGACTGTAACATACCTTGCGGCGAGTCGCTGGTCCGCCAGGGTCTTTATGGGCAGCGTTATTTCATTGAAAAGTTTGGCATGCCAGCCAAGACTGCCTACAACGTGGATACCTTCGGCCATGCTGCAACACTCCCCCAGATATTCTTGAAGCAGGGCATGGGCCAGTATTGCTTCTTTCGCCCCGGCCCGGATGAGAAAGAGCTGCCAGCGAACTTGTTTTGGTGGCAAGCTCCCGACGGCAGCCGCGTTTTAGCGGCCCGAATGCCCGGCCACTACCTTTCGCAGGCTGATGAAATAGAGCAGCGCATCTACGAGGCGGCAGAGCAGTCGGTCGGAGGCTTGCGCCACACTATGAGCTTTTACGGGGTGGGTAATCACGGAGGGGGACCTACGAAAGCCAATATCAGAAGTATTCAAAAGGTGAATGAAGCCCCGGACGGTCCGCGCGCCATCTTCAGTTCTCCTGATACCTTCTTTGATGCGATCCGCCAGGATGCAGAGAGTCTCCCCACTGTCAAGGAGGAATTGCAGTACCACTCACGGGGCTGCTACACAGCAGTTTCGGCCATCAAGAAGCATAACCGGTTGGCTGAGAATATGCTTCTACAGGCTGAAAAGATGTCGGGTATGGCCGGTCATTTGGTGGGTGCACGATACCCTCGCCAGGAGCTGGAATATGCCTGGAAGCAGGTACTGTTCAACCAGTTCCATGACATCCTGGCAGGGACAAGTATCCGGCCGGCCTGCGATGATGCGATATTGCAGTACCAGGAAGCAGAGACGATCGCTGGGCGCGCGATACGGCAAGCGATGACGCACATCTCCCAGTCCATTGATACGGCTGGGGAAGGTCGACCTGTTGTCATCTACAACACGCTCTCGTGGCCGCGTGAGGAAGTAGTGGAGCTGGAGGTCACCTGGCCTAACCACAATGACAATGTGTGGGTTGTGGATGACCGCAATCAACCCGTCCCGTATCAGGTTTTGAGCAGCACCATCAGTGGTCGTGGGACGACAATACGCCTGCTTATTCGCGCTGAGTTGCCCGCGTGTGGGTATCGGGTCTACCGAGTGCTTCAAGCTACTCAAGCCGAGCCCGGCAATGCTCAGGCCACACCGTTCAGGGCGGGCTCCGACTTCGTAGAAAGTGATGTATATCGCCTTGAGTTTGACCCGGCAACTGGTTATATCACTCGGCTGTTTGATAAACGGCTGGGGCAGGACCTGCTTGCCGGGCCTGCAAACGTGCCTATAGTGATTGACGACCCTTCCGATACCTGGAGTCATGGCGTCGACTCGTTCCGCACTGAAATCGGCCGTTTCCAGGCCGATAAGAACGGGATTGAAGTCGTGGAGGTAGGCCCTGTTCGGCTGCGTGTTCGCGTGACGATGAGCTATAAGGAGTCCGCACTTGTCCAGGATATTCGCTTGTATGCGGGGCTGCCCCGTATTGATGTTAAGCTTACGGTTGATTATCACGGTCACAATGAGATGTTGAAGATTGCTTTCCCAACTGCTATTGAGGCACCGACTGCAACCTACGAGGTACCCTACGGACATGTAGTTCGCCCACAGACAGGCTGCGAGGAACCCGCTCAGAAGTGGGCCGACATATCAGGCCGCCTGGCCGACGACTCCGAAGCCGGATTAGCCATACTGAACGATGCCAAGTATGGGTATGATGCGCTTGATGGTCAGTTGCGCCTCAGTGTGTTGCGTACGCCCATTTACTGTTTCCATGAGCCGAGCCAGCCCGATTGTAAACGCCGCTACGAATTCACGGATCAGGGAAGTCAGCAGTTCACTTACGCCCTACTTCCGCACAAGGGAGATTGGCGGCAGGGTGATGTTGTCCGGCAGGCACAGCAGTTGAATCATCCCAGCCTCGTGCGGGAGGAACCTGCCCACACCGGCTCGTTGCCACTGGTCTTCTCATTGGCTAATGTGGACGCAGCGAATGTGATAGTGGAGGTAGTGAAGCAGCATGAGGACAGTAATAACCTCGTGCTGCGAGCATACGAAACTCACGGCGAACAGACCGACACGATGCTGCAGATAGCACATCAGCCGCCGGTCCGCCTGTTTTTCACCCCCTACGAGATAAAGACAGTGTTGCTTGCCGACGGCGAGGCTACCGAACTGGACATGCTGGAGCGCACTGAAAGCTGACCGGGCTGAAGCAGGCCGTAGTCACCGAGTAACAGTGTATTCATTTCGGTGTTTTCCCGAATACTATCCTAATCTCGGATTACTCGTATGCCTTAACAAGATGGACAGAATATCGTGATGCTGTAGATAGTGCTTATGCAAGGGGTGACCGTGGCGCGTAG
>JALGTS010000077.1 GCA_029821255.1 Candidatus Zipacnadia bacterium | reverse complement strand
GGTGCCGACAGTGCGCAGTCCTTGGATAATACGGCCAGGCAGTGCTCCGACGTAAGTACGGCGATGCCCACGGATTTCGGCCTCATCACGGATGCCGCCCAACGAGATACGGATGAACTTGCGCCCCGTTGCCCGGGCAATACTCCGCCCCAAAGAGGTCTTACCCACCCCCGGCGGCCCAATGAAGCAGAGGATTGGCCCTTTCATGTCGGGTTTAATGCGGCGGACAGCAAGATATTCCACTATACGCTCTTTGACGTCGGTCAGGTCATAGTGATCCTCGTCCAGAACCTGCTGAGCTTCTTTGACATCAATGTGTTCTTCTGAGCTTTCCAACCAGGGAAGCTCCATAATCCACTCCAGATAGCTGCGCACTACGCTATATTCAGCCGCTGCCGGGTTCATACGAGCCAGGCGGTCAATCTCTCGCTCGGCGGCTTCCTGGGCCACTTCGGTCAGTTTGGCTTCTTCCAGGCGCTGGCGTAATTCGCTGATCTCCTCGCTCTCGCCTGCCTCACCTAACTCTTTGCGAATTGCTTCCAGTTGCCTGCGTAGGTAATATTCACGCTGAGTTTTCTCTACTTCTCGTTGAATATCAGCAGAGACGCGGCGGGCAGTCTGCAGGCGCACTAACTGCTCATGAGCGGCTTTATGCACTGCGACCAGGCGCTCGGCAACGTCCGTAGCCTCAAGCATTTGCTGCTTAGTTGGGATGTCAATGTCCAGAGCAGAGGCGATGAGGTCGGTGAGCATTGACAGGTTTGGAACATTCAACGCCTGGATAACTGCTTCCTCAGGCAAGCCCGGAGAAAGTCGAGCAATCTCCTCAAATGTGTTCAACAGGCTCTGACGCAGCGCCTGAATCTCTTCGTCAGATTCATCGGCGGGAGTTTCAACCAACTCAGTGATTTTGGCGATGCGGTATGGTTCGACTTGAATCAGCTTATCAATCCGTATACGGGTAACCCCACGAATGAGGATACGGCGACTGTCGTCAGGCATCTGTATCATCCTATGAAGCTGAGCGGCGCAGCCCACTTCATAGATAGGTGCCTCACCGTCACCGTATTGCTCGGCAGTAGGCTGTCGCGTGATGCAGCCCAGAAGTCGGTTGCCAGCAACTACTGCATTAATCAGCTCGTTGTCGGGCTCGCCCACCGCAATTGGCACTACCATATAGGGGAAGACTACTATCTCATTAACAGGTAGTATGGGCAATTCGGCCGGTAGAGTAGTTTCTGGTAAAGATGCTTCGGATTCCATCCGTTCACTCCATCAGCTTTCGGTTATTCAATAGGTACTGAGCGTGGCTCTGCCGCAACTGGTGAACCTTTAGGCATAGTCACTACCAGGAAGCCATCTTCGTAGTGTGCTGATGTACCATCTTGGTCAACATCGCGGGGTAGACGAATCTGCCGGCTAAACTCACCACACTCAATCTCCATATTATGGTATTTACGCGGTTTGCCGGCTGCCGGGTCGGCGCGCCAGCCATGAATAACGAGAAGCTGTTTGGCCTGCATTATCACAATGTCAATAGTAGTTGGATCAATCCCTGCAATTTCCATCCGCACCACTATTTCAGTCTCGGTCTCATAGACATCAACAGGAGGGCTAAAGCCAGCATTGGGACGATGCAGAACTGAACTGCTGAACAACAAAGTCGAAGTAGAGCGCCAGCCAATTCGTGGCCCTTCAAATGATGAATGATGCGATTTCGGAACCAGGAAAGTGAAAGACATTGTTGTTTCTCCCACCCGTTTGTGGCTTGCGGGTATCGCCTATATATACTCCATAGTCTCATTATACCGATATCTACCTCCAGCTGCAAGGCGCTGCAGGAGAAGGTATCCTGAGCAACTATACGGAATATATTCTCAATATGCGAATCGCTGGACCGACTTACTATGTCACTGCCTTGTTAATCTGCCTAATGGGCCTTTGTGCCATCGGTGCCACAGCTCAGGAGGACGATATTGGCGATCGGCGAATTCGTATAGACGCGCTTGGTATATCGCTACGGCTGCCGGCCGACTGGCGTCTCCAGATGCTTGACGGACAAGCGGCCCGCTTGGTTCCGAGCATGGAGCTCCCCAGAAAGCTGGCTTTACAGGACCCTGCCGCAGGTCAGCAGATCAAGCTGTGGCCAATTGAAATAGTTGTCTGGACCACCCCAGCACCCCACTGCAGTGCCCAGCAGGCCGTGGCCGGACACGAGCAACTATTGAAGCAGCACTACCACTACCAGCGCAAAAGTAGCGAGCCATTCACCAGTGCTTTCGGCCTATCAGGCATAGCGGTCACCGGCGAGATTGGAACGGGCGAAGATACGCTTCTGGCCATCTTCGCCGGGTATGCTGTCTTAGACCGTAATATTATAGTGGGCACATTCTGCCGCCCAGCGGTTCAGGAAGTTGTCGCACGACTATTTTGGCCACTTATCTGGAGCGTCGGCCCAGTCGGAGCGGCTGATAGTGATACGCCGTCGCCGCTATCAACATCAACAAGCTCGCCCCAGACTGATCGCCGGGAGAGTGCTCGCAGCCTGGAACAGCCGCCGTCCGCGACCCAGCCTCCCACAACGGCCTCAGCGGAAAGCCCTATCAAGCCGCATCGAATGAGCGCCCCCCAGCAGGTGGCTTCGCAGCCGCAGACTGATCGAGCACCGAGCACACCAACGCCACTGCGGATGCCTCAACCCAGTGCTGCCGCCCAACGGCCCACCACCAAGGCGTCATCGGAAGCTGCTACTGTCCACCCACCCCCGCCGATTGAGCCTATACCTACGCCCTCACATCCAACGGAACCACAGCAGGAGCCTGCTACGCCGCCCAGCGAGGCGGTGAGGCCAAGCCAATGGACTGAGCATATACTTCCTGTAGGGGTCACCCTCCAGACGCCCGCTGGCTGGTCAGTGGTTGTACAAAATGGCGTCCTTCATGCACACAACACTCAACCAGCCTGCGGAATTATGGTTTGCCCACTGTTTGTGCTCCCGTCAGTTACTAATGCGGCTTCCCGTACCGAAAAGGACGCTGACATAATCTGCCATTACTGGCAGCAGTTAATTGCTTGCAGTTTCACTGCCACCAGTCATCTTCGTGTCCAGCGCTCTGGGCAAGCTTTTGACGTCCTCAGCGGCACTCTCACGCTGGGAGACAACATAGTACGGACAATCATTAGTATTGCCGCAGACGAGCCAATTATTCTGCTCACGGCGGCCTATGCTCCCCCTGAGCAATTTGAGCAGCGCCTGCCCGAATTGCAGCGGATATTGACCGGGCTTTCTTGGCCCCGCCTAACACCGACCATCCCCGGCCAACTGTCAGGGCGGACTATCACCTGGACCTCATCGGATGGCCGTCTGAGCGGCCAGGCACCCGAGGGGTGGCAGATACGGGCTGATATTAGCCAGTATAATGGCCATACCGTCGTGACTGTGGACGGATATTGCGAAGAACACCCACATTTGCTTTTCGGCTGGCATCAGCCATATACTCCATTTTTCCGCGAACTCACCCCGCTACTGCGAGGCTTGGGCCGACTCTCTGGAGAACCGTACCGCGACAGCTCTCACGAGGCACCCCTCACAATACTATCCAAGTTATCTCCGCTGGAGTTTGTAACCCAAAAGCTCCTTGATGACATTGACCTGCGGCCGCAGGATATAGAAATGCAACGAGCCAGCCCCTGTGACCAGGTCAAAAGTCTGGTAGAAGGCCGGGACCAGACGGGGACAATCATTCAGATCACAGGGCGCTGCCCAACGGGGACGATCACAGCGGAGTATCTGCTGGCGATGGCTGACCTCCCCGTCATTGAGGGCAGCTTCCGCTGGAAGACCGCCTATCTGATGTGGTCAGGAATTGACGGTTTGAGCTGGGCGGCACACCGCGCACTCTGCACAGTGCTGAGAACAGCCAGAAATACCCGGGCAACTCCTGCCGAGGACGACTTGACTGAAATGGTGGAGGCGGCTCGTAGCGCCCTTGATAATGCTGCGCCCGAACAGAGCTACGAGCTGCTCCCGCTGCTGTCAGAAGCTTTCCGCCCACAGGCAGCTGGCCCCGTTGCAGTGCCAAAGCTGCTTTGGGCATACTGGGCAGATAGTGACTAAGGACTAAGCATCAATATGACATCCAGAATGGATTAGAAAGAGTGGTAAAGATGGCGAAAAAGTTAGTACAATGTGAGCATTGTGGTGGCCAGGGCATCTGTACGGCTGCGGGGGGGCGCAGCTGTCGGGTTTGCTTGACTGCTGCAGGACGTGGCAAGAAGCAGTGGGGTACTGTGCGCTGCTCGTACTGTGGAGGTAGCGGCAAGGTCTGGGTGGAAGAAGACGAGGACGAACAGAATGCAACAGAGAACAGCAGTCAAGAGTAGACCAGCGGGATGGATTGTCGGAGGCAGTTCAATGTGAGGTGACCGAGAATTATCCAGTGAATGAGTTGCTTTCTGAGCAGACAGTCGGCCAGACAACGCTACGGATAGTCAGAGGCAATATTACTCTGGCCGAAACAGAAGCCATTGTCAACGCCGCTAACTCGCATTTGCAGCATGGTAATGGCGTGGCAGCAGCTATCGTCCGGCACGGCCGCCGCATTCTCCGCCAGCCGACCGGTGGGCGCAACGAGCATGATAGCCCTCTCCTGCCGCTCACGAAGGCGGGCCCGGCTGTATCATACGATGAGAACAGCGGGTGACCTACCCCCAGGCTGTCAGTCTATTCCTCAAGCGCCCGCTGACACTCGACTGCTGCCTGAGCTAGCTCCCACCGCGCCGCGTCAGCATCAATGGCCGTCCACCCCGGCGAGACGCGCCCGCCCCAGGGTATTTCATCCAGCACCCGTTGGAGGCACCTGCGTCCTGAGGCCGCCTCCCGGTATCTGCCCGCACTCCTGGCGTCGGCGATGAGCTTGCGCAGCGTGCGTACATAGCGCGAATCATCAATCCCTTCGCGTATGCCAATCAATGAAAGGCTGCGCCAGACACTGCCATCGGGGTAAAACATGCACAAGGGCCCGTTCTTGGCCCGGAGCACAAATCGGTAGGGGCTGAAAGGCTCCTCTTCGTCAAAGGCGAACTCCTGCACCCAAGTCATCATGCCCTCCAGCCCGGCCTTCTCCGCTCTGAAGGTAATATGCCTGTTCTCCCAGTAGGTATCCATTTGGTGGTCCTGTGCCCAAAAGCCATAGCCGTACAGCTTCATACGCTCGCGAGCCGCCAGCCGCTGCCAGCGGCGGTTCCCATCGGCGCTGTGAACGGGGTTGACGTAGGCCCAGAGGCAACAGATATTCAGGTCGAGCAAGTTCCCCAGGTAGTCCCTATACCAGGTTTCTGGGTTGCCAGCGACGGTGCCGGCGGTCTGCATCCCGGGAGCAAACTCGCGAGCCAGGCCGCACATATACTTGAGTCGCTCCAGCCTAACCGTGCCAGGGCCTGGCTCGTCCACGAAGTAGACATAGTACGGTGGCCACTTTGCCTTCAGGGAGTGTTCGTAGATCCGACGGATCACCTGCCCCATGAACTCGCGCTTCTCGGCGGGTACCTCCTCAACCCCAATTGTACTGCTAAATAGCGCCTCCATAGAGAGAATCGGCGGCTCCTCAAAACCGGCATCCCGGTACGCCTCGATGGACTCGTCGTACTGAGAGAGGTCAACGGTACCGTCCGGCTGCACAATTGGGTTGCGGTTAGTCCGACTGATAACCATCTGGGTCATCCCGGTTCGGCGCATCTCCTTAAGCCACCAGGGCCGAAGAACAGTCTCTCCGTATCCAAAGATACCCCAGGCCATGGGACGGGAGAGCACGAGCGGCAGCACTTCCAGCCGCACGGTGAACGAAGAAGCCTTTCCCTTCTCCGGCCTGATGGCAATCGTGCCCAAATAGTGCCCCGGCTTGGCGTCCGTGGGGACGTGGACGTCCAGGTAAACCTGCGTATTGCGCGCAATGGTTGTATCCGTTATGTTGCCCGGCCTCAACCATTTCGCAACCCAGCGAACCATTTCTCCCTGCCCCGGGTGTTGTGATCGGGCAAAGTCAACCTGTGCCACCGTTGGCTCCACGATGTACACATCCACACTTGAGGCAGGAATGGCCGCCCCGTTGGGGCCTCGCAGGTCGCCGACGTCGCACCTGACAGTTCCCAATTCTACCAGGGGCCGGAGGGCGAACGTTGCCTG
>JALGTS010000076.1 GCA_029821255.1 Candidatus Zipacnadia bacterium | reverse complement strand
TTCGGCACAAATTTCCCTGAATATACACTGGGCAGCGCGATCTCGCCACTGGTCTACTCACAACTGCCCATTGCAGACCGCCAGTGCATCGCGGCAGACAATCTTCGCCGTCTCTTGGGCCTGGAGGGTAATTGAATGAACGATGAGTCAACACTTGCTCAGAAATGCTACCGAGGCCAGGCACTGGTTGATGAGCTGGTAGTAGACATCCACATGCATTTAGGCCCATGGCAGGCATTCCCCATCGCCAACGGCGGCAGTGCTGCTGGTCAGCTCCCACCTGGCGATTGGCCCCGACTGGCGCGAGGGCAACCGTCAGGCCTATCAGATACACCACCGGTTCGCTCCACGCCTGTTGGCTTACTTCACACCCAATCCCCGCTATTCGTGGGATGAAATGCAGCCTGAAATTGACCGGTGGGCGGCAGAAGGGATTTTGATGGGATTTAAGCTCCATCCCGACTTGCACGGTTACTCCTGCACCGACAAAAAATGCTTCCCGATATATGAATACGCCAATGAACGAGGACTGCCCATTTTAAGTCATACCTGGCAGGGAGAGCAGGTAGACAATCAACACCCCCTCCGGGGATTAGCCCAACGTTATCCGGACGCAATCTTCATTCATGCTCACGCAGCTAATAGCTGGAGTGCCTGCGAATTATTGACAGAGGTCGCTATGGGACAAGATAACGTTTACCTGGATATCACCGGCTCTATGATGTATTACGGCCTGCTGGAGGAGATGGCTAACCGAATCGGTGCCGCACACATTCTTTTCGGCACAGATATGCCTTTCCTAGACGCCCGGGCCCAGATTGGTCGCGTCTTGACCTCGCAACTATCAGACGATGAAAAACGACTGATACTGGGCTTGAATGCAGCACAAATCTATAAACTGCCTGCCCACTGACTCCACGCCAACCCTACGATAGTCGCCGAAGAGAGCAACCCGCAGGCGGCCACATAGTAGTAATCCCAGTCACTGTTACTTGACCATAACAAAGATCCGAGTTATAATGATGACAATGAAAGACTGAGGAAGCTCAGGCTGCACCTGCGATACCCTTCCGATAGCCTGCAGTTTTACTAACGTAGAAACCAACAGTCATAGCAATAATAGCAGCTCAGAATTTGTAGCCTATGCCAATACAGTGAATGAGGTGAGACCGTTGCGCCTCAGATGTAAGGGAGGGTGCTATATGTTAAGGTTGCGACTTTCTACTGGTGTGGTCTGTTTGTTCCTTGTAGTACCTGTCTATGCCGGCGGCGCGTTTACCCCTGCTGCCCTCTCAGAAAAGCCCCTCACTACGTCCAGGTCTACCCAGGCAGTAGAATACCGCGTTCCCTTTGATCACTGGGCCTATGATGCTGTCCAGCAGCTTATAGATATGGGCATCATCGTTGGCTACCCAGACGGTTGCTTCCGGGGCAACCGTACCCTGACCCGCTATGAATTTGCTATGGTGCTGAGTCGACTGCTGGACGCCATTCACCAGTTCAAGGGCCTACCCGGACCACCTGGCGAGCAGGGCCCCCCCGGCCCGCCGGGGCCACCGGGCCCACCGGGTCCACCCGGACCTCCCGGGCCACAGGGGCCGCCAGGACCGCGTGGTGAAGCTGCTGATCTAACCAATGCTCGGGATCTCATCGCGCGACTGGTAAACGAGTTTGCCGACGAAATCAGTGAAATTCGTGGGGACTTGGATGACACTGCCGGCGAGGTGGGCCAGCTCAAGAAGCGAGTAACAGCTCTGGAGGAGTTGCGCCGACCCTTGCTGGAGGCCTTCATTGAATATCGCATCGGCTTGGTCGGCCGATCTTTGGATCATGATACCGAAGCCGATGACCTGACTGTGCTGCTGTCAGCTACGTATGACATTGATGAAGACACTATGGCCAAGGTGGGGCTGAAATTCGCCGACGGAGCGCTGCCCCTTTCGGTGTTAGGTACAGAAATCCATGAGGCCCCCCCGTACGAAAATGCGCCCAAGCCCTTTGAGTTTGATTATGCCCAGCCATACGGCAACGGGGAATGGTGGCTGGATGAGGCCTGGATTGCGCACAGCTATGGAGAAGATGACTTCTGGCGCTTTGGCCGCCAGTTCCAGCAATACGGCCTGGGCCTGGTGGTTAACAACGAGCGTCGTGCTCAGCAGGGGTTCCGGCGACGTTTTGACGGAATCTTCGGTCTGAGCAATATAGATTTGGACATATTCTACGGGGGAAGCTCATACAATTGGGCACCAATTCCGGAGAACAATCCCGGTAGCGACGGCTATTTCTCCTCGCACTTACAATATGATGGCGATCGCCTTGACCTGGGTTTCACCTGGTTGCCTGACGGAGTCGGCCAGGAGAATGTGTGCGGCGCTGACCTCTCCTATCGCTACGGTGACGATAAGTACCTGGTGGCCGAGTACGGATGGATCTATCACCATGCAAACCGCTACGTCTACCGGCGGAAGCACCGCCCTGATGCTATAGGCATAGCTCTGGACTTGTGCAAGAGCGACGATCTGTGGTTGCAGGGCTGGTACTCCATAGTCGACTCGGGATATGATGTCCAGTACTCTTCACTACACCCTTACGTAAAGATAGAACAGCGTAACCGTCCACAGAACCTCCTATACTGGGACCGCTGGCTGGAGCGGCGACCGGTTGTGACTAATCTGCAGTTCATCGGGGCAAATGCCTGGACACACTTGGGTGAGTTTCCGCTGCACTTCAGCTACTACCACGTCAACCCAGAATCTCCCACTTGGTGGCCAAATTGCCAGGTGACAGGCGTAGTATTTGATGATATGTGGGCGGTGCGCACCAACCGCTCGCTAAGCAAGAACGCCTCCGTTCAGCTTACCTATGCCCAGGCTCTGCGCAGTGATGAGCCCAACCTTGATCTGGAGGGCGAGCTTCTGGGCGAAGTTGACGACCAGCAGCTTCTCCAGCTTAAGTTCACGGCAGGTTTTTAGCCGGCACGACAGAGGATGACAGTTGCTAATAAAATGGCAACAGATTCACATTGAGCCTGAATTTATAGACAAAGGCCACCGGCGAGGTGGCCTTTGCCGTGCTCTGGAGTTACAGTGGGGAGGATAGCCAGTCGGCCGAGGCGAAAGTAGATTGTAAAGATGAACAGTATGCTATTTGCAGCCAATCATATCCCGCAAGACGACAAAAAATCCCCCACATTAGGAAAGTGGCGGACTCTCGCTGCAATCGCCGCGGTGTTCGTAGCATTTATTATCTGGGGGGCGTGGCCCCGTCCCACACCAGTGGAGGTCGTTTCTGCGCAAATTTCGCCTCTGATCGGACATCTATCAGCCACTGGCGAAGTTGACGGAAAGGTAGCCAACATCGGAGCAAAAACTGCTGGCGAGGTGAAACAAGTCTATGTAGCCGAAGGCGAGCGCGTTGCTGACGGTGCCCTGCTGGCACGCATTTTGCCCAGCCCCACAGGGTTTACTGCTACCTCTGCTGAACAACTGAACATACAGGTCATTGACAGCCCCTTCGGGGGGGTAGTAGCCCGCAGGTATGTAGATCCGGGTGACACAGTAAGCCCAGGCCAACCGCTCTTCACCGTAGTTGACCCCCAGCAGGTTTGGGTGATTGCCTACGTCAATGATATTGACATGCCTAAAGTGCACGAGGGCTTGGCCGTACAGGTTACACTACCCGCGTATCTCTCAACGACTTACCATGGAAGGATAACTGCAATCGGCCCGCTGGCCAAACCCCGCAGCGAACTACAATCAGGGGCGCGGACAGTGCGAGTGCGTGTAGACCTGGACGAGCCAATGGCGCATATCATACCCGGCACCGAGGTCAATGTGGATGCCTCAGTACCTCTGCGTAGCCAGACCCTGCTAATCCCCACAGATGCTGTCAATGAGAACCGACAGGGCCGCTATGTATGGGTGGTACGGGAGGGCCGTGCCTACCAGCAGCAGATTACGACCGGCCTGACTAACTATCTGGCGGTGGAGGTGCTCGACGGGTTGAACGAAGCAGACCTGGTCATAGTCGCAGGGTACCAGGACCTACAGCCCGGTCAACGGGTTAGGCCTCATCTGACTTCGGCGGTACTGAATCCACAGTAGCACCGCAGGTCCGCCCTGGGCTATGCACTGACTATTAGTTATGAACTCTCCATTGGTAATCCTCAATAATGTAACCAAGACTTATATGCTGGGAGAGATTCCCGTAGAGGCGCTGCGGGGCGTGGACCTGGAGCTGCCTCCTGGTGAGATAATCGTGCTGCTGGGGCCCAGCGGTTCGGGGAAGACCACTCTCATTAACCTTATCGGTGGCCTGGACACGCCCACTACCGGATCAGTTATCGTTGCCGGTCAAGATATTACCACCGCCAACGAGGATCAACTCACCCGCTTTCGGCGCAATACTGTTAGTTTCGTCTTTCAGTTCTTCAACTTGGTTCCTACTCTTACAGCACGCGAGAACGTCGAACTGGTGGCGGAGATCAGTAACAGCTCCAGCGACTGCTTGGATCTGCTAAGACGGGTAGGCTTGGCCGAGCGAGCTGATCACTTTCCCCACCAGCTCTCCGGTGGCGAGCAGCAGCGCGTGGCCATCGCCCGCGCTCTGGCCAAAAGCCCCCAGTTGCTCCTGGCCGATGAACCGACGGGCAACCTTGACTTCCGCACCGGCATTACGGTGTTGGAAGTACTGCATGAGATCAATCGCAGCGAGGGCCTGAGCATGCTGCTGGTGACGCACAACGAAGCAATATCCCAGATGGCTGACACTGTCATACGGCTACACAGTGGGCAGGTAGTAGATGTGCAGGAAAATGAGTCGCCCCTGCCCGCCAGTAAGATCCACTGGTGAACAATGCCGCGACTGCCCCATTTATATCTGAAGCTGTTACGAGACCTGCGCACCAATCGCTCGCAGGTAGCTGCCCTGATGGTCGCGATAATACTGGGCACCGGCCTGTTCCAGAACACCTATATGGCCGTTAAGAACCTTGATGCGAATTACTCGCTGTTCTACCACAATCTCCACTTCGCTGATTTTACCATCCGCATAAACCCCGCCCGCGACGAACTTATTCACTGGGTCAAAAGTATACCCGGCGTCAGCGAGGTGACCGGACGGATTGTTAAAGAGGTGAAAATAGAGCAGCCTCACGCTGATATTCCTTCGGTGGTCGGACGAATCATATCACTCCCAGCGGAACAGCGCAGTACTATCAATGACGTCCGCGTCACCAGTGGCCGCTACTTCACCGGCGTCGGCCAGAGGGAGGTGCTTGTTGAGGGCAACTTCGCCCGGCACCACAATTACCAACCAGGAGACACCATCTACGTAAAGACCGGCAGCAGGCGAGTGCCGTTTCGTGTCTGCGGTATTGTAACCAGTCCCGAATATCTCTATCCTGTCCGAAGCAAAGAGTACCTCTTCCCTACCCCCGGCACCTTCGGGGTATTATTTATGCCGCGAAGGCAGGTAGAGCAGCTCTTTGATATGAGCGGGATGATCAATGAGATCTGCGTACTGACCAAACCGGGCCAGCGTCCGCGAGTGATGGCAATAGTTCAGAGCATGATGGAGCGCTATGGCAGCCACGAGCCAATCACCCGCGAAGAGCAGCCCAGCAACAAACTGCTAACTTTAGATATGGAGGGGCTGCGCCAAACCGCGGTAGTTTTCCCCATGTTCTTCCTGACGGCGGCGGCGCTGGTTGTTTACTCAGTGCTATCACGGATGGTACGCCTGCAACGCACTCAGATTGGCTTCCTGCGAGCCTCCGGGCTGAGTCGGACAGCCGTGGCCTGGCACTACTGCCTATACGCCGTAGTGCTGGGTGCAGTAGGAGGCCTGATCGGAACCTTTGCCGGACAGTTGCTTAGTGGGCCATTTACTGCTCTATACCTGAGCGTTATCCACTTGCCCTTCCGAGTATATGCCCCGGGACTGGGGGTGGCGGCAATAGCTATGACCATCGCCGTCGGCACCTCTCTGTTATCGGCGCTCGTGCCGGCACTGGGTGCTGCCCGGCTAACCCCGGCTGAAGCTATGCGGCCGGCTCCGCAGCATACCGGGATAAGGCTAACGGCGCTGCTGGCGCAGATGGCCTGGCGCATGAGCTTCGCAGCAAAGCTGGCCGTGCGTAACCTGCTGCGTCAGGGCTACCGGCTGATTTTGACCATTATTGGCATCGCCCTGGGGGTAGCGCTGGTCGTTGTTTCGGTGGCTAGCCTTGATATGACCGACTACACCATTGACTATTACTTTCGCTCCATCCGACGCTACGATGCCGCTATCGGGTTTACCATGCCGGTCAGCGATGCCGTGGTGGGACAGATTCGCCAGTGGCCCGAGGTAGTATGGTCGGAGGGGACATTAGCGATGCCAGTGGCATTAAGCCACGGAAACAAGATTCTGGACACCGTGCTTAGCGGCATACCAGACCACAGTCGCATCTACCAACT
>JALGTS010000075.1 GCA_029821255.1 Candidatus Zipacnadia bacterium | reverse complement strand
GGCTTCTCGCACAGGATATGTTTGCCGGCTTGGGCAGCGGCAATGGCCTGCTCGGAATGCATTCCGCTGGGCGTGCAGATCGAAATCGCCTGGATATCATCGTTGGCCAGTAGCTCATCGTAGCTTGTGCAGTATGAGCAGTCGTGCTCTTCGGCTGTCTTCCGCGCCCTTTCCTCCACTACATCACAGACCTGCACCAGCTTGGCCTGCTCGTTGGCCTTCACCGCCTTTGCGTGAATTGGACCGATGTTACCACAACCGACAATACCCCATCCAATTTTCTCGTTAGGCATAATTGAGTATCACTCCTTGTAATCTGTTTTGTCCAAATCTATCGGGGATAGTTTCGGCTTCGGTGCTAATTCTCCTTCTTGTTTTGCTTAGCTTGCTCCGCAGCCTGCCGGGCCAGGGCGTCGGCACGCTGGTTGCCCTCACGAGTAGTGTGCTTAATCTGAAATTCGTCAAACCGGCTTATCAGCTTGCATACCCATTTGTACAGGGGACGAATATTGGCCGAACGCACTTTATATTCGCCTTGCAACTGGCGGCATAGAAATTCGCTGTCGCTGTAGACATGCACTTGCCGCACGCCTCGGGATATAGCCTCGGAGAGGCCGGCGATGAGTGCGCGATATTCGGCCACTCCTACGGTCGTCTCGCCCAGAGGGATGGCGCGCTCTACCACGGTGCCGTCTGGCTCCTCTAAGACGAAACCAGCCCCTGCGGGCCCGGGATTGCCTAAGGATGATCCATCAGTATACAGAACTGCGTCCGCATCGGTTGGCATCGGCTATATCAATCCTAAGTTGGGTGTTGTTGCTCTGATTCATACTTTTCTGGCCGGGGAGGCAGAGGCACTTGTATGCCAGGGCCCGAAGGTAGTTCCTGATCCGGCGGTGGAAAGGCCACGGGTTTCTGTTCTCTGCCGCCTTCACCCCGGCTCCGCTCCAGCGCTTGGGTTAGCATAACCAGATCAAAACCCTCCTTGCGAATGCGCAGGTCATAGTATATCAGGACTGTGCCAATCATCAACACTGGTCGGATAACAATGTTACTTGTGGTTTGAATTGCCGTAGTCAGCGACTGGGCCAGTAGAGGGTTAGACTCGCCGAACAGCAGCATCACAACAACTGCAGGCAGCACGAAGATGGCGACGGTAGCAACAATTATGATCAACTGCAACAGCAGCAGCGTACCCAGTACTCGCCACCAGTGGCCGGAAACCAGCTGGTAGGAACGCCCCATTGCGGTCGGGCCCCAACTACGCTCCAGGGCGACAATGGGCGTAGTAATGGCGAACCAGACCCACGCCAACAGGCCTGGAATAAGGCACATACCGGTGCCCAGCGATATCACAATAGAAACCAGGATCATCGTCCCCAGCAGCCGCCAGATCAATGGCCACATCCGCCGGTAGGCCTCCAGGACAGTGATGCGCCGGCCCAGATAGGTCTCCGAGACGGCAAAAGCCAGAGCCGCCTCGCTCACGGGGAAAAGCAGGATCCAACCTCCTATGGATAGCAGCCCAAGCGGCCCTAATCCCAGCAGAGCCTGCCAGGGGATCTCTTCACCACCGGTCGTTATCATCGTCTGAGCAGTCGCCCACATCCCGATCATATATATGGCCATCAGGAATACCTGCACGACCGCCACAATCTCCATAAAGAGTGTGAAATTGTGGCGGTACAGGCGGATTGCGGTATCCAGAATATCCGCAATCTCCATTTTCTGCAGTAGTGGAACTTGTCCTGACGTAGTCTCAGACATTGTTCGTCCTCACTGACTGTCTGTTGCACGTCAACTATGTCAACCGTTGTCTGGGTTGTTGGCTAAAGGTTTCCGCATACAGGCCGATACAAACAATGACCACTATCACCACCAGCAGGAGGCGAGAGCATTGCTCACCATAGCAATAGTCGCGGTAGCTATCTGGTTGGTTAGCGGTGTCCTGGCTGTGGCTGCATGCCTGCGCAGCAGCCAAGCCGACCGCCGTGCCGACCAGCGTAGCAGCGACTCGTCCGATGAATTCCCCAGGGCAGTCAACTTCTAAGAGGCCCGCCTCCCTGTGAATAGGGGACGCCTCCTTTGGCTAACAAGCCGTGGCCCGGACCCAAAACACATAAAATAGTACCCCCGATCCTCGTCCTGCCCTCTTTTGCCCTTATTGGAATGTTGTGCACTCCGCTTGTCCTATGAGTTTTTCGTTGCCTGAAGCCCCTACACCTTCGCAGTACTGTTTTGGCCGGTTGCGTTCTGGTGCGATTAAGGGTATAGTATTGCAAATATAGTTAGCTGCACTGTACATATAGTATTGACCAAGTGTGGGGGGCAGTAATACCTACATGAATTTTACTACGGGCAAGATGATTGTTGGCGTTGGGATTCTGGCAATAGCGCTGACCATAGCCGGATGTCCCCAGCAAAAAAGGCAGGTGGTGGCTGGTACACCTCCCCTCACGCAAACGGGACAGCAGAACCGTGTAGATGAGACTCCACCCGCACATGGAGGAACTAATAAGCCGGCGTCATCTGGCGCACAGCAGGCGGCAGCAGCTCAAGGCGGCATTGTGGAGGTGAAACAAGGCAACTTTGAGCAGGAGATTATCCAGGCCGATATGCCGGTGGTGGTTGAGTGCTGGGCAGATTGGTGCGCTCCGTGTCATATGATCAGGCCCACTCTGGAGCAGTTGGCCGAAGAGTTTGCTGGCAAGGTGAAGTTTGTAAGTATTGATGTGCAAACAAATCAAGAGTTGGCCAAGCAGTTCCAGGTACTCTACCTGCCCACGATAGTGATTATCAGCAATGGCAAAGAGATCGATCGGGCCGTTGGCCTCTTGCCGCCGAAGGAACTGCGCGCCCGAATAAACAAGGTGCTCTCTTCCGGGTAGTAGCAATCTCTGCAGTTGTAAACCAGGTGCCAGTTGTGACCTACCAGCCACGAGTATACAGGAAATCTGCCGAAAGTCCTGATCTGGTTGGCTTTGTTGTCGTGGTGGGAGAGACCGATCTGTATATACAGGCTGAGGTGCGCCTGACTGATGAAGCTCTGGAGTCGGTCAGACAGGCTCGCACCCAGCTTGAAAGACATATCCGGCGCTATCCGGACTTTGCCACCAGCCTTCGGCCTTTGCCAACGCCAGACGGCTGTCCTATGCTGGTTAAAGAGATGTACCAGGCCGCCCAGCAGGCTGGCACCGGGCCGATGGCGGCAGTAGCCGGTGCAGTCGCTGCATTTGTCGGCCAGCAGTTGCTGGCAAAAAGCAGGCAGGTTATTGTTGAGAATGGCGGCGATATCTTCCTGGCGACGGCGGATGCGCGCGTCGTCGCCATTCAGGCGGGTAGATCACGATTCAGTGGGCGGATTGGCTTGGCTGTCCCGGTGGGTGCGCGACTGGGTGTTTGTACGTCTTCGGGCACCGTGGGCCACTCGGTGAGTAGCGGTCGGGCTGATGCGGCGGTGGTGGTTGCACCGAATGCTGCTGTGGCCGATGCGGTGGCCACGGCTACGGCAAATCGGGTACGGGGGCCCCAAGATTGTCAACAGGCCGTCAAGTGGGCCACGCAGTTGCCTGGTATTGCAGGGGCGGTCGCCATTTGCGGTGATCAGATGGCCGTCGGTGGCGAAATTGAGATTGTTCCCCTCACCGCAGGCAGGGAAGGACTTGTTCGGGCGGCGCCTGATGAACTGTTCCTTGACAGGGAAGCCACTGGTAGAATAGAATAAAACAGCCTGTGGGAGAGCCGGAGACCCGCAGGCATACAACTATACGGAAATGTTGGTAACTGGGGGAGCTTAGTTGCTGAGAAAGCGGCCGGGCCGCTGACCCCACGAACCTGATCCGGATAATGCCGGCGAAGGGAAGTGTTGTGCAAAACTACTCTTCTCAACCGGCCTGTGAAGCTGGCCGGTTCGTCCGCTGGCAGACCTAACTTAAGGAGGTCTGCTGTTTATGTCACTGCGTCATATTGATGAGACTCGAGTTACTCGTTTTATCGTCAGGAGCTTTGCTGAAGATTTCGTAGCCGACACTCACCTGGATGTAGCCGTGGTGGGTGCCGGGCCCTCGGGCATAACTGCGACACGCCTACTTGCCGAGGCTGGCTATCAGGTGGCAGTATTTGAGCGCAGCTTGTATGTTGGTGGAGGTATGTGGGGGGGAGGCATGCTTTTCCCTCGGATAGTCATTCAGGAGGAGGCCGCCCACCTCATCAAGGAAGTCGGCGTCAACGTCCAGGTCGCTGGTGAGGGCTACTGCGTGGCTGACTCGGTGGAATGCGTATCCAAATGCGCTGCTGCTGCAATAGATGCTGGCGCCCGTATCTGGGTAGGTATGCTGGTTGAGGATGTGATGATTGATGAGGATGCTCGGGTCTGTGGGGTGGTACTGAACTGGGGAGCGGTGCAGCGCGCACAGATGCACGTAGATCCGCTGGCGGTCAGTGCGCGACTGGTGATTGACGCCACCGGGCACGAGGCGGATGTGCTGCACACCATCCAGCGCAAGGTCGCTGGTGCCCAGTTTGATACGCCCACCGGTCAGATAGTTGGGGAGAGTTCAATGAATGCCACCGATGCCGAAGGCCACATCGTCGAGCTGACCAAGGAAGTCTATCCCGGGGTGATAGTGGCGGGTATGGCCGCCAATGCCGCGGCCGGCGCCCCGCGCATGGGAGCGATATTCGGGGGTATGTTTCTCTCCGGCCAGAAAGCTGCGCAACTGGCTATTACGCGGCTTGCTGATGAATAGCACTGCGAGCTGCAAGGCGGCAAGGACTTGTCTCGCCACCATCAGAGAAAGGAAAGCGAGAATATGGCAATGGCGCAGCAATGTCCCAACTACGAGATCAACATCCAGATGTGTCCGTGTCTGGAGGAGTCCTGTTCGCGTCGGGGGATATGTTGTGAGTGCGCGGCGTATCAT
Source organism: Candidatus Zipacnadia bacterium (assembly GCA_029821255.1). Lineage (GTDB taxonomy): Bacteria > Armatimonadota > Zipacnadia > Zipacnadales > Zipacnadaceae > JALGTD01. The sequence continues at coordinate 1,276 of JALGTS010000075.1, read as the reverse complement.
CGAAACAGCACCCAGTGGCCCGAGACCGCCTGCATGCGCGGCGCCACCCGCCCCGCTGATACACTCAATCTGCAAGGACTGGCAAGCTCTTGTGACAATCAGTCGCGCAATGCTGACGCCTGCTCGTGTCAGGCCGAAGATTGCCCCCGGCAGGGGCTATGCTGTGAGTGCGTTCGTCACCACTGGATGCCGGAGGGTGGCAGAGTGGCCTGCTTCAGATAATGCACGGAAAGGTAGGTGAGATCCGGATGATAGGGCGCCGAGGATACAACTGGTGGGTGCTGCAGTTCGACAAGCTCACCGTTCTGAGTACAACCAAAAGGGCTATGGCTATGCGCGGGCGTCGGCTCAGCCGACGCGACCCGACCTATATGGTCAGCAGCGCAGTAGCCTACAATAACAGGTTGTCTCGGCGTCTACCTGCATTCGGGTCGGCGCCGCTGGAGGTGAAGAGTAGTGGCCAAGACCTACCAGGAGATTAACGAGAAGATTCAGCGCGGCGAAGTAGTGGTAGTCACCGCCGAAGAGATGATAGATATAGTTAACGAGAAGGGGCCCGCCGAGGCTGCCGCCCAGGTGGATGTGGTAACCACTGGCACCTTTGCGCCAATGTGTTCGTCGGGCGCGCTGATCAACTTCGGGCACAGCACACCGCGTATCCGTGCCTCTGAGGTGTGGCTCAATGATGTGCCGGCTTACGGCAGTCTGGCTGCAGTGGACTTGTATATTGGTGCCACTGCGGTAGTAGAGGGCGATCCGCTCAATGCTCAGCATCCCGGCGAATTCCGGTATGGTGGTGGTCATGTCATTGAGGAACTGGTTGCGGGCAAAGACGTCCGCTTGCGGGCGATCGGCTATGGCACCGACTGCTACCCGCGTAGAGAGCTGGATACGTGGGTCAATATCCAGGACCTCAATGAGTGTATCCTGCTCAACCCCCGCAACTGCTACCAGAATTACAATGTCGCAGTGAATCTGAACCGGGAGCGCGACATTTACACCTATATGGGTGTGCTCAAGCGCAACCTGGGCAATGCTAACTACTGCTCGGCAGGTCAGCTCAGCCCGTTGCTGAACGATCCTTATTACCGGACCATCGGCATCGGCACCCGCATATTCTTAGGCGGGGCGCAGGGCTATGTCTTTTGGCAGGGGACCCAGCACAATCCCACCGCCGCGCGGGCAGGCAACGGTGTGCCCAAGGCGGGTGCTGGAACGCTGGCGGTGGTCGGCGATATGAAGCAGATGGACCCGCAATGGGTGGTGGGGGTCAGTA
>JALGTS010000074.1 GCA_029821255.1 Candidatus Zipacnadia bacterium | reverse complement strand
TCACGGTAAACCCGGGCGGAACCGGAATCCCAGCATTGGTCATCAGACACAGGTTAGAGCCCTTGCCCCCCAGCAAATCCTTCAAACCCCGGCCTACTGCGGCCAGCTCCTGAGCCAGCGCGTCCATATCTTCGTTGAACATATAACATCGTTTGAAATCTGACATCTTTGACCTCCTATATCAATGTACGAAGAGCTATTCCTAAAAATCTGGTCCGTCAATTCGTTGCGAACTGAGCAGCTCTGTGTATGCGCCGCGCTCCTGGCGCCGAACGGGGCGGCGCGGAAGCTGCAATATACGATACGTGCGAACCGTCATTCCGGTCTTGACAGTGATCTGCTGGCCGATCCGTACTGGGGCGGCAGGTTTAGCCACCTTGCCGTCTACTTCCACCAGCCCCTCGTCACAGGCTTGCTTGGCTTGGGTGCGCCGCGGGATGCAACCAGCGTTGGACAGGAACTGATCCAACCTCATCTCTTCTGGCTGGTCTTGGCTTGTTCCCACAGCTCGTCAAGTTCCTCCAGAGTCATCTCTGACAGCTCGCGGCCCATGGCTGCCGCTTGTTGCTCCACTTGGCGGAAGCGCTGTTCAAATCGCCGATTTCCTGCCCGCAGCGCATCCTCGGCATACACATCCAGAAACCGGGCCAGGTTTACTACTGCAATCAACAGGTCGCCAAGTTCGTGGGTGACGGCTTCTTCTGCGCCGTTGTCAGCAGCCTCCTGCAGCTCCTCAATTTCCTCAAACAGCTTGCGCCAGGGGCCTTCTATGCTATCCCAGTCAAATCCGACTCGAGCCGCCTTCTCTTGCAGCTCCTGGGCTTGCTGAAGGGCTGGCAGCGACCTGGGGATTCCGTCCAAGGCCGACTGGCGCGGCCCAGTATCAGCCTCGTGTTGCTTAAGCTGCTCCCAATTGTCGACCACTTCATCGCTGTCGGCAACCTCGACATCACCGAACACGTGCGGATGGCGATAGATGAGCTTGTCAGTGATGCGGGCAATGACGTCGCTGATGTTAAAGCCATCCTGCTCAGCGGCAATCTGAGTGTACATTACCACCATCAGCAGGACATCACCCAGCTCACCGCACAGCTTCTCATCAGCGCCTATGTCGGCTGCCTCAAGAACCTCGTAGACTTCCTCCAACAGATAATGCCTGAGGCTTGCGTGGTCCTGCTCGCGGTCCCAGGGACAACCCTCGGGGCTGCGCAGCGTGGCTACTACCTCTACAAGCCGGTCAAACTCCTCCATTTGGGTGGGATACTCTCACCAACCAGCAACCGCCCTACAGGCCGGTTGGTGGCATAGCAGTGTTTGTGCAACCTGTGGGCTACTCGCCCTGCTCAGCAGGTGGTGGGGCCGGCTGCGCCGTCTCCTGAGTGACTACTGGTGGTGACTGCTTGCCGCCGAATTCCGGTAGCTCCTGGGGGCCAGCATAGTCGCTATTCAGCTTACTGAACTCCGGAGCCACAATTTTAACGACAGCCTCCTGCCGCAGTTGCTTGAGCAAGCTATCAAGGGGAACTGCCCTCGAGGCTTTGAACTCTTCAGTCACCTGCTCTTTGGCACTTTCGAAGGTAGCTTTCTCGGGAGGAAGCCGTTCCTCGATTTGTAGCACATACCAGCCCTGTTGGGTCTCAACCGGACCGACAATATCGCCTTCTTTCGCACCAGAGACCACTTGCTGCAGCTCCATCGGGAAGATCTGGTCAATAGGGGTAATGGGGCGCTGACCACCATATTTGCGAGTAGCCGGGCTGACCGAGAACTGCTCGGCAACAGCAGCGAAGCTGGCTCCTTCTTTCTTGAGTGCCTCCAGAGCCTGTTCTGCTTGCAGCTTACCTGGCGTCAGTATTTCGCTCATTTTCACCCGCAGTGGTTTGTCGTACCGGCCCTTATGTTCCTCATAGAACTGCTTTAATTGCTCTTCGGTGACGACCACATCTTTGCTAGCTAGCATCATGACCTTCATCTGCAACTCCAGGTCCTTGCGCAAGTCTTCCAGAGTTACCCCACGAGCTGTCAAATACTCCTCAAATGCTGCCGGCGACGGAGCACGGCTCTGCATCTCCTGAATTCTCGCAGCGATATCCTCCTCCGACAGCACCAGGCCCGCTTTCTGAAAAGCATCCTCGACAATCTGGCGATCAATCATCTGCTGCAGAATCCGTTCGCCGGTCGTTTCCTTTAGTTTACCAATAAACTCTTTCTCGGTGATGCGGACACCGTTCACCACAGCCACCGGTTTCTCGTTGCAACCGGTAATGAGGATTAGGATGCAGCCAAAAACAAAAATGGCCAAGCCAATTTGCTTAGTTGAGAAAAACACCGTAAACCTCAACTCCTTAGTTGCTGAGCCAACATTCCGTACTTCAAACTTGAGCGCATTATATCATAACCGTGGGGAAAAGCAAAGGAGCTTGCCACCGGTTGGCAAACTCAGTATCCTATAGATTAACAGTTGATAGAAGGAGGTTACCAACTTGAACAGTTTAACCCGATTTGGCATCTCCATGGATAAGGAGCTACTGCAGAGCTTCGACCAGCTCATCGAGACGGCTGGCTATCAAAGCCGCTCGGAGGGCATCCGCGATCTGATCCGCAACTACCTGGTGCAAAGACAGTGGGAAGACGCCCAGAGCCCCGTAGTTGGCACCATCACCCTGGTCTATGACCACCACGTCGCCGATGTCGAGCACCAACTGACTCACCTGCAGCACGAACACATCGGCCAGATATGCGCCAGCACTCACGTCCACCTTGACGAGCGCAATTGCCTGGAGGTCATCATAGTCAAGGGCACCAGCGAGATGGTTCACAGCCTCGCCGATCATCTCCTGGCGCACCGGGGCGTGAAACATGGCGATGTCGTCTGCACAACTACCGGAGCCGACTTGCATTGAGTGATAGTGAGCGCCCCAGGGTGCTCGCACCACCTCGAGCCAGTGCCAGTGGGCCTCCCGCGTGCAGCGCGCACCAAAGCCCAAAGCCTCAGCACGGTTCTGGAAAAGGAGTTAGCCCGCCAACCGAACATTATTGGGTCTCCCAACGTTAATGTAAATGGAAAAGACGGGAACTGGCTTTATCCCTGGGGGTTTGTCTGGTGCGTGTCAACGGTGCCAGCAACCGGGGAATGAGGCAGCCGCCCAGCGTATGAGTTTGGGAAGACTCATACGCTCGGCGGTCTTTTTTGTTCTTCGTTCCTTGGCTCGCCGAGCTTCACAGCGTTGATTAGCAAGGCAATGCCTGCTACCAGACTCAGGACAAACCCCAATTGGTAACGTCCTGCATTCCCAATTACAAGCGACCCCACTAAAGGCATCCACGCCAGTGGTATCAGGATGCTGAAATAGAACCCCAGATAGGTAGGCCTGGTGCGGCCATCACTTATTTCCAGAAGATAGTTATTCTGCCCCAGGAACTGGCTGCTGAGAAAGAGCCCAGCCACGACAAAGACCAGTACAAAGTAGCCCCCACGTAGATCAACGCCACTGCCCGGCAACAGCGGAGCTTGTGGTATGCGTGGTGCCAGCAAAATCATCGCAGGTAAGGCAACGGCACAAATGCCTGAGATTAGCAAAACCAGGCGGTTGCCGATGTTGTCAGAGATATGGCTCCACAGAATGCTGGCCCCGGAAAAGCTCAGCATCCGGGCTATCAGAAACAGCCCGACTAGCCCCTTGGCCACGGCTCCGACCTGTACAGCAAATGGTACAATAAAGGGTAGGCACAGAGCCTGAGCAATTTCGAAGAACGCCCGCACCCGCACCAGCCGACGGAAGTTGGCATTGCGGCGGAACAGCCGGGGCCCACGGGCCAACTGCGTGCCCAACGGCAGCCTGCGAACGCGGCTGGGATGGGGCCACTCTTTCATAAAGCAGAACGCCCCCCAACCCACCAAACCGGTAATCGCCGTAAGTAGAGCCAAATGAGCGTAGTTATCCGGAAAAGTGAATCCAGTGGTCTCGGTGAGCACGTGTCTCACATACAGGCCTGCCCCCAAGCTGGCTAGCCCGCCCAACACAAAGCGCAACCCAAAAAACTTGCCCCGCCACGTCACCGGGATAGTATCGCCGATAATGCCGAAGAACGGGGTGGTTGCCACACCCGCAGCAGAGGCAAATGCAAACAGCAAGACCGCAACTACGACGAACAATGTCAACGGTTGGCTGGCGCCCACAAACACAATGACTAACCAGATGCCGAACCGGATGATAACGCGGACCACTGTTGACAGGCGGTAGTACGGCATATATCGAGGCTGGCTTTCGAAAACGTTGGCCAGTATTGCCTGGGGCCAATACGTGCCCATTGTGATCAGCGAGATGAGAATGCCGACCCAGATGACGGCGCCGCCCATCAGATCCAGCGCAAAAACCGTGAGAACAGTAGTCGGATCCAGGAAGGCCTGCGAGGCCCATATGAGCGTTCCATTGATAACGCCCAACACAATGTTTCGCGGCGCTAGCTCAGTCTGTTCTTTATCCATAATAGAAACGCGGCAACCTCAGCCGCAAAGAGTCGTTGATTAACATAGTTTGAAAACTGCTCAATCCGGCACGGGCAGGGCAACTATCTGGCCATCGGCTAAACCGGCTATCACTAATTCGTTGGTAGCTACCAGCGAACCGACTACCGGCTCCTGTAGTTTCCAGCGGTGACGAACCGCGCCACTTTGCTGGTTGATAGCAAAGATCTGTCCCGTTAGCGCACCCGCGTACACATATTCTTTGTCCGCAGTCAGACCGGAAGTCAATACCACACCCAAGTCACGCTCCCACAACAGCTTGGTTCCTTCGTGGTCTGTTGCGATTATCCTTCCGTTACTACTGGCCAGGTAGATATGCTGGTTATCGGCTATCGGCCGCAGCCGGAGCAAGCCTCCGACCTCAACGGTCCGGCACTGGTCCGGCTGTCGCACATCCACGAAATACTGCCGGCCGTCATCACAGCCGACGGTGACGGTATGATCGTCTATGGCCAGCGCTGGCCCCATCACTGCAGCTTCTGTGCCGACCATAAAAAGCCTTCTGCCCGTGCCCCGGTCTATACCCACCAAGCGGGCTTTGTCGGTGCCCACAACCACTACATTATCAGCCAGCGCCGCTGCCCCGACAATCCCGCCCGCACAGTCGGTCTTCCATATTAAGGCACCGGTGGGCAGATCCAGGCAATACAGATAGCCATCGCTGGAGCCGACCAACACCTGCTCGTGGTCCACAATGGGCTGAGCCAGCACCGAGCCGTCTGTCTGATACTTCCAGCAGACCTTACCACTTCCCACAGACAGGGCCTGGATATTGAAGTCCTCACTGCCCACAACCAGCAGGTCAGAGCTGATAGCCGGTGGAGCCGAAAAGGCAAACGGCAGGTCATACTCGACCAGGCCGGCCTCTTTCCCCGTAGTAAGCTGCAGTGTGCGCACCCCCCCACTTGACCAGGCGACAAACAGTGTTGCAGCATCTGCTGTGAAGTAGGGCACACCTCGGGAAAGTGGCTGGTATCGCCACACCACCGACTGACGACCCAGCAAAGCTACGATCAGCAATACTACCGCCAACAGCACAATCGCTCCAGCGATAATGGCCCGACGCACATTAGTTTTGCGCCGCCGGCGGCGCTGCCAGCGGCTGCGGTAATCAATCATAGCAACTTGCCTTCGCAGCGACTCGATATGCCGATTATAACACACCCCCGACCTGCAGACAATCACCAGGTGTCAGACAGGCAAATCGAGAGAAGTGGCTCGGCCACGGTTGCAAGAGGCTTGTAGGTATTGTATAATTAGAGGCCGGTATGGCGTTGATGATTAGCAAGTGTGCTGTCTGAGATATGCCTGCACGCCATTTTGTGAGGAGATTTCCCTGATGAGCAGCCAGGATCTATATCTGGGGATTGATGTGGGTTCGGTGAGCATCAATCTAGCGGTTATAGATGCCCAGGATAACGTAATAGAGGAACAGTATATTCGTCATCACGGCCAATTTATGAGAGTGGCGGCTGAAGCCATTGAAGCGGCGCTGGACAAGTACGGTGCTCAGCGCATCACAGGTCTGGCAGCTACCGGTAATGGTGGGCGAACAGTGGCGCGCATACTGGGCGCAGACTTCGTCAACGAGGTAGTGGCCCAGGCGGCCGCTACTCGCCGGCTCTTCCCTGAGGTCCAGACGATTATTGAGATCGGCGGGGAGGACTCCAAGCTGATCTTTATCAA
>JALGTS010000073.1 GCA_029821255.1 Candidatus Zipacnadia bacterium | reverse complement strand
GCTGCCAGCTACTATCAATTTGGCCGGTGCTTCTATAGCCTTAGCCACTGCCATTGCCCGAGAGACCAGGCTGCGCCGAGCCTTACAAACTGCTTACGATCGCTATGATCTTATTATCGTTGACACAGCTCCTTCTCTGGGGCTGCTCACAATAAACAGCTTAACTGCAGTACAGCAGATTCTTATCCCCATTCAGTGTGAATACTATGCATTGGAGGGGCTGACTCAGTTATTAGAGGTTATTCAACTTGTGCAGAGCCAGCTTAATCCTAGCTTGCGCCTTAATGGAGTAGTATTAACTATGTATGATGCGCGCACCAATTTGGCCGCTGAGGTTGAACGGGAAGTACGCGAGAACTTTCCGGGGCGAGTGTACGAAACAGTCATCCCACGCAATGTGCAATTAGCGGAGGCGCCTTCGTATGGGCTCCCCGCTGTGCTTTACGATAAATACTGTGCCGGCAGTCGAGCATACTGGCGACTTCATGAGGAGGTATTCTCTAATGCCTAAATCGCGTCTCGGCCGTGGTCTTAGTCAACTTATCTCCAGCAATGCCCTATCACAAAGTCGAGCAGTGATAGAGGTAACCCCAGATCGTCTTCAGCCCAATCCCTTTCAGCCTCGACGGAGCTACGATGCTACTACTCTCAATGAATTGGCCGAATCAATTCGTGAGCAGGGCATACTCCAGCCGCTGTTAGTGCGCCCGGCTGGTGATAATTACCAGATTATTTTGGGTGAGCGTCGTTGGCGGGCTGCGCAGGAAGCCAACCTGGAGACGATACCCTGCATCGTTCAGGAAGTTGATGACCATCAGACTCTGGAAATGGCGCTGATCGAGAATCTTCATCGCGATGACCTGAATGCTGTAGAAAAAGCTCGTGCCTACCAGCAGCTTATTGATGACTTCGGCTTTACGCACGAGGAGCTTGCTAAGCACATTGGGAAGAGCCGCTCGGCCATTACTAACACACTGCGACTGCTGCAACTACCTGAGGAGGTACTGGCCAGCTTAGTGGAGGGCAATATCAGCGAGGGGCATGGTCGTGCCTTGCTCAGCTTAGAAGACAACCCCGATCTGCTTCGCGAGGTATGGCAGACTGTTGAGAGCAAGCAGCTTTCCGTCCGTGCTACTGAGGAACTGGTGCGCGAGGTGCTGAGGCGCGATAAGGCACAGGTAGGAAGACGTCGCTCACCCTCAGCGACATCCCTGGCCTCGGATCCTCATTTAATGGCGCTCGGTGAGCATCTTCAGGAAACCTTAGCTACCGAAGTCAAAATTCGGCCGAAGAAGAGCGGTGGGGGAGTGATCCTTATCCAGTATAGCGACTCTGAGGAGCTACAGCGAATCGTGGAGTATATTGCTCCTGGCGACTATCTTTAGGCCGACAATTCTCTAAAGGGTGTTGGCAAATTTCTGGGCGCAGTTTGTAGTGATGAGCTGCAGAGGAGGCGACAAGTTTCTACGATGGACGACACTGGAGCCGCCGAAGAGTCTACATCCGAGCGATGCGATGTACCGGGTATTATTTTTTGTAGGGTATAGAACATATGTTCTACAACTTCTGGTTTGCGGGCTTGTGTAAGTGAGCATGGGTGAACAGTTTCGCTACAGACAAGTAATGGCGTCTATCTATGCAAACTGTTGAAGCCGATAAAAGGTCTGTGATATCCGCACTGATTGTCATATTCGTTGTGTGTCCATAGAGGAAAAGAGATATGGTATTGAGCCGGCGAGGGCTTAGGGCCTGGCTGAATCCTCGCGAGGCTGTTGTGATTAACTGTTGCCTGGTATTGAAGAGCGCAAGTGCTTGCGGCTGCTCAGCACTGCTTTAAGGTGCTGGCCAAGCGACAACGGGGTAGGGGAGAGCAACATGACAAAAAGCCGCAAGGTGTTGCTCAGACAAGAGGCGGAATAGCCGGTTGACAGGTGCTTACTAATATGCTAAGATAAGCCCGCCTGCCAAGTGGGAGGCTATTTTATTCAGGAGGTTAGATTGTATTGGCTACAGTGTCAGAGCGTGAGATGTTAGAGGCAGAAGAACTGGAGGATCGGGTGATCCGGATTGACCGCACTCGCAAGACCGTAGCGGGTGGGCGGATATCGAGCACCCGCGTGGTAGTTGCTGTTGGTGATAAGCGGGGTCACGTCGGTCTGGGCGTGGGCAAAGCCCGTAATGTTCCGGAGGCGATTGCTAAGGCAATCCGTAAAGCGAAGAAGAACATGATCGCGATCCCCTTGGATGGATATACCATTCCTCATGTTACCCAGGCTAAAGTTGGTGGTGCTGTTATTCTGCTCAAGCCAGCCTCGCGGGGTACTGGTATCGTCGCCGGTGGCGCAGTCCGGCAACTGATCGAGATCAGTGGTATCCGCGATGTGCTGACTAAGTCGCTGGGTAGCGGCAGTGTGATGAACCGTGCCAAGGCTTGTTTTAAGGCGTTGGCGGAATTGCGAGACCCCCACAAGGTTGCTGAGCAGCGGGATATGACTGTGGAAGAGATGATGAGCCGCGAGGTCGTAAACCCCTATGCTAAAGAAGAGACTGGAGAAGAGGTGGCTGCGGAGGAGCAGCGCGAAGAGGTTATAGCTGAGGTCGGCGATACCGAAGAGCAGGAAGCTGCGGGGGAAGTGGAGAGCGAAGAGGTTGCGGAGATTGCGGATGAAGAAGAGATAGAACCGGGCGACGAAGACGAAGAAACGCGGGAGGACGACGAGTAGCACCGGCGGCCAGAATCCGCTGCTGTGGGCAAAAACGGGCACCTGACCAAGCCCGCTTGCGATTAAGACGAGCGAGCTTTCTCGTCATTTGGGCCACCTGGCGAGTAAGGCTTTTGTGACGTACCTCCTATTCTACAATGAGCTAACCACAGCCGGCAGACTTAGCGAATGGTGAGATTGAAAAGACCGTGCTTGTGGACGGCTTGATTCATGGCAGCACTCTGTTGTGGGCTGAGGATTACATCGCCGGCGGCGGCATTTTCCGTTACTTGCTGCGTATTGCGTGCGCCCACCAGAGCATGGGTCAGGCCAGGCTGAGCGATTGTCCAGGTGATCGCTAACTGGGCAAGGTTCAAGCCATAATGGTCGGCGATAGGCTGGAAGTCTTCTTTCAGCATAGTGTTTATTCTTCTACGACTGTCTATACCAAAGCCGGGCTTGTCGGTGCGTTGGTCATCTTCGGCGAATTTCCTCTCAGTGGTAACCTTGCCGGTTAGCAGGCCTTGCTCAAGAGGTGAGTATGCCAGTACCGCAATACCGTGGTTCCGGCAGTAAGGCAGTTGCTCTTCTTCAATGTGGCGGTCGAGCAGGCTGTATCTTTCCTGGTCGCTATCTAAGGGGCCCAGGCTACGGTATTGTTCCATTTCTGCAACGGTTGCATTGCTGACGCCAATGGCCCGGATTTTGCCCTCTTCTTTCAGCTTCAAGAGTGTCTCCATGGTCTCCTCAATGGGAGTAGTTGGATCCTGCCTGTGTGTTTGGTAGAGATCTATGTAGTCAGTCTGAAGTCGGCTGAGGCTCTGTTCAAGCTCATAACGGATTGACTCGGCACCCAGGTAGCGATACAGTTGCTTGCCGTACTCTTGAAAGTGGGGTGTTCCTTTATCGGTGTGCCAGACCAGGCCACATTTGGTGGCAATTACTACTTGATCCCGGCGTCCAGCAATGGCTTTCCCGACAATGGTCTCGGAGCGCCCCAGTCCATAGGCGGGGGCGGTGTCAATGAAGTTTATGCCGACATCAAGGGCTGCATGAATGGCGTCTATTGACTGGGCCTCATCGGTTCCCCCCCAATACCATCCACCGATTGCCCATGCTCCCAATGCTACAATGGATGCTTCAATTCCTGATTGCCCTAAGGGTCGGTATCTCATTGCAAGCTATCATTCCCAGTCGAGTGATTTTCGCCGCACGCGGGCGAGTGTTTAGAGTGTCAACAGTCAGTATTAGTGACTGAATGGATTTTACCTCTCTGCTCGGGAGAGCGGGGAGATTGGAGATGGCTGTTCTCTGTGCCCAAGCCAAATAAGAAGGCGAGACGCCCAGTTGGTGCGGCATGTGAAGGAGGGAGGGTGGAACCTTCTCATGACCTGGCTATCCCGCAGGTGCGGGGGTTATTGGGCGTCTCACTTGGTTGCGGCAATATTATAGACGTTTTTCCCTGTCAAAATGTTCCCTCTCCTTGGTTAGTTCGGCTTCTTCCGGGAATTTTGAAGGCCCTACTAAGGTTACTCGCGGTCCGTAGTGGATTATCTTTCCACATTCAGCAGCAAGATACACCTGTTATCAACTGAGTTTTCCACAATTTTACGCCACTACCGTAGGTCTATCTGGAGCCTGTCGTTGGTTGTCCAGTTCAAGATAGCCGCCCTAAAGTTGGCCATACGGTACCAGTGGCAGACTGGAAAATACATCTATGTCCAAGCTACAAGGGCCTTGGCGCTGCGCGTGAAAGTAGCCGGCGGCGGCGACCATCGCGGCGTTGTCTGTGCACAGATCTGGCGCTGGGAAGCCCACCGGGATCTCTTGAAGCTGAGCGACCTCGGCCAGCTTCCGGCGCAGGAGCTGATTGGCGGCGACGCCCCCCGCCATTATTAATTGCTTAGCTTGGTATTCTTGGGCAGCTGCTTGGAGATTGTGGATAAGTGTCTCCACCACAGCCTGCTGGAAACTGGCGGCCAGATCTGCAACCTGCTGGACTGTCTTGGGCGGTCTTTCTTGAAGCCGGCGGGCCAGCGCCGTCTTGAGACCGGCGAAACTGAAGTCGTAGCTGCCCTCAATACGAGGCCGCGGTAGAGGCACAGCATGGGGATCACCCTGGGCGGCGGCCTTCTCAATAGCTGGGCCGCCCGGGTAGCCCAGTTCCAACAGGCGAGCTGCCTTATCGAGAGCCTCTCCGGCAGCATCATCCCGAGTCTCACCGAGAGATTGATAGTGACCGAATTGCCGCATCAGAATGAGACTGGTATGCCCACCGGAGGCCAGCAGACACAAGGTAGGGAAGAGCTGCTGTGCTGATGGGGGTTGTCCAGGTGGTGCGATGAAGTTGGACATAACGTGGGCCTCAAGATGGTTGACTCCCACCAGAGGGATGCCCAGCGTGGCGGCATAGCCCTTAGCAGCGCTGACTCCGACGAGCAGTGAGCCGATCAGGCCGGGGCCCTGGGTGACGGCCACCAGATCAATCTCGGTCAGTGAAACCCGAGCTTGGTGCAGGGCTTTGTGTGTGATCAGGGTAATAACCTCGGTGTGGCGGCGGGAGGCAATCTCTGGCACTACTCCGCCAAAGACGGCATGAAGATCATCCTGTGTGGCTACGACATTTGAGAGAATCTGTTGCCCGCCACGCACTACTGCTGCGCTGGTCTCATCGCAGGAGGTCTCAATGCCCAGGACCAAGGCTTCGGTGCCAATTTGCCGGCTCATAAAAATCTATCTCCTCTATCTCTAACGAAAAAAATCTTCTCTAAGGGATTTTTCTTGGACTCGACAAGTTGGTAATTCGCGGCAAAGCTGACCTCATCCTGCCCTTTCGTAGTTGCTAATGAACACAAGGCACTGATAGCAAGAGCAAATAAGTGGGAAACTTTTTACCTGTTCAAACCGTCATAGAGAGATAGTAACGAGGCGACCGCGAACAGAGCGGCCGCCTCGTTGCTGGGTTGATAGTATAAATGGGTGGTTTCCTTGCCGACAGGAGTGATTCGATGAGTATCAGTAGATACTGGCAACGTCGGGTGGAACCCGGCAAATTGCCTGGAGCAGTGTTTGCCTGGTTAGTGCTGGCACTGGTAGCCTTACTTACCACAGGCCTATGTGCAGGACGAGAAGACAATAGTGCGTCGTCTGCGAAGTCGGAGACAGCAGATACTGGCCGGAAGCACGATGTTGATAATAATGATGGGAAACAGCTACCAGCGAACCCGGTTCAGCGAGTGGCTCAGAAGGCCCTGAAGGGCGAGTATGGCAATCTGGAAGATTGGCAGTACAAGGCATATAAGTATGCTCTGGTTCAGGAGGCCGATATTGACGGAGTGGCGTGGGTCACCAGTTACGGGCCGTGGGAAGGCTTTATGTTCGGTGAAGCCTGTGCCTTTGGCTACAGTTGTAGCGACTCAACTGCTGCAGCTAATCTGATTCCTTCACATTATTATGTCCTTATAGAGCTGCCCGATGGCTGGGAGGTACGCCGCATTGAGGACTGCGGCGCCAAGC
>JALGTS010000072.1 GCA_029821255.1 Candidatus Zipacnadia bacterium | reverse complement strand
GTTCTCAATTGAACACTCTGCGAGGCCGACAAAAGTAGATAGGGCACAGCGGCCAGCATCGCAATGACAGAGGTAGGCCGACAGGTTCTTTGCCCATAGCTGCGCACAGTTGCGCCTCCTATTGCCATCAACTACTCGTCTTCAGATTCATCTACCTTGTCTCCCCGACGCCGGCGGTAAGCATCCCACGCCCGCACCAGTCCTGCACCCAGCAACACCGCCACAATGATGACTACTGATTTGGGGACGTCAAACCGCCAGATAATAATATCCAGTCGCGTATCAACCCAGTTGCGGGCAACAAGGATCACCGCAATAAGCAGAGCCAAGCCATATAGGAAATTGCGCAGGTTCCATTCAGGAAGTTCAATGCGCGATAATTGATTGCCTACACGACTACCCAGGCGAGCCAGCCAGCCAGGCTTATGCGCCGGTATCGCCTTGCCGGAGCGGAGAGCCTGTTTGTCAATGTCCTGCGTGGTTTCCTCCGCTGGGTACTGCAGACCTTCCGGCTCCTCTGTCATCATCTACCCGGCCTCCTTCAAGCTGAGTGCAACACTCGGGGGGCTGTCGCTCACACCTCATTATAGACAAAACCCTCACCAGGGTCAAGAAAAAGCTCTACCCTCCCTGAGCCTCAGGCAAAAGGCCAGTGCATTCCTTGTCTCAGAAAAAACTCAAGATTTTTACTTAAGCCAATGTTTAAGAACGGATAGTTCTGAGTATAATAAGCATAAGTTAAGCAATTGGTCGGTGTTGGCTCAGTTACTTAAAGTTCGGAGGGTATGCCGCCGTTTGTTAACTTGGAACCATTACGTCCACAATTAGAACTGATAGCCTTACCAGACAGATGCTACCACTAACGCAACCAGAACAATCATGACACTAACAGAACCCAAATTGGAAGGCGAAGTCAGCTCCATCCAACATCCGGACGTTGAGGAACCTAACTCTCACCGTGCCGTAGCCGATGAGGGTCTGGCACGGCAGAGCTGGGAGATGCGTCTGGTCCTGTTGGGGGCGGCGTTGGCGGCGGGTTGTGTGTTGTACATTATCTTTCCCCAAATTGCCTACTTCATCGCCTTAACGCTGGCTCTAATAGCACTGGTGGCAGTCAGCTTCGCAGTGGACACTCAACAAAGCAGCTGGTTAATAGGTGGCGCTGTGGCCTTGATGCACATAGCGTGGATTGCGTTTGCACTGCAATTTACCGGCTACCTGAACAGCCCACTACTGCCGTTGCTCTATCTGGTTGTAGTCGTTTATGCCATCTGTGCCAGCAGTGCCCAAACCGGATTGGTTTTAGGCGGGGCGGTCATAGCATTATCTGCTCAGGCCTTGATGATGGAGACGGCCCGCAGCACAGTATTGCTTGCCGTTGCTAGCCATAGCATACTGCTGATTGCCATAAGTTGGATCGTCAGCAAATACATGAGCCGGCTTTACCATGCCCACGATACCGCCCAGCACAAGGCGCGCCAGTACTGGCAGATGACCGAGTCATCTGACAATGCGCTGCTGGTAGTTGACCCGGGCTGGAGGGTGCAGAAGGCCAATGCTACGGCTGTGAGCATGCTGGGGAACGGCGACGGACCCCACCTGGAAGGAAAGAACCTGCTGGAACTGCTACAGTTGCGCCATCCCGAGGGCCTCAAGCCTTACTGGGACCAGATTCTGGCAGGAGAGAGTGTCTCGGAAATCCCCCTGACCACTACCGGCAGGAATGGCAACCCTCACAAGCTCCTGTTCAGTGCCGTGCCAGTTACCGAAGAAAATCAGGTAACCGCCATCAACGTTGCCATTAGTGACATTACGGAACTGTCCCAAACCCAGCAGGAGCTCAAGCACCTTGAAAAGTTTGTGGCGGTGCGTCACGTCCTCACCAGCCTGGGACATACGCTCAACAATCCCCTGGCCATCATTCGTATGAGCATCCAGGTAGCCCAAGTAATCGGCAAAGAACCCGACTGGGATGAGATTATCCGTCAGCTTGACCGCTGCAATGCAACCATCAGAGGCCTGGAGGTCTATGTCGAGGGTCGGGATGAGGGCGTCCCCGTCGCCAACGTAAATGAGGTAATAAGGCAAGCACTGCTGCTAACCAAGCCGCAACTTATGATGACGGGGATTGAATTAGAGCAGGATATTCCTGCCAAACTGCCGCTGGTTCGTGCCCATCGCCACAGTCTTTTTCACAGCTTCATCAATGTCATAACCTATGTGTGGCAGAATATGGAAGACTGGCCGGGACCGCGGAAGCTACATATCTCAGCGCAGCGCCGCTTTGAGGGCGTGGAGATCAGGTTCCGCAGTACCGGCCCTTCCCCGGAGCCAGGAGAAATACCCGAACTGCTCAAAGGTCTTGAGGCTGCCCAAGAGAGCCAGGATAAGTTTACGGAGATGGGTCTGCCGGTGGTATACAGCACCGTCCGGCAAGCTGGCGGCCAGGTGTTAGTATCGCCCAACCGCCAAGAGAGTGGATTGCTGGTTAAAATAATATTACAGGCTGCCAATGAGGAAGAGGTTGAACAGTATCAATCCAGTCATAGGAGCGTGAACGGGTGAATGAAAACCCCTAACGGACAACGAATATTGATCGTCGACGACGAAGATACCTTGGCCCGGCTGATGCAGGCCCTTTTGGAACATCTGGGTTACACTGTTGACCGAGCTGTTGACGGCGAAAAAGCCCTGCAAATGGGTGCACAACGCAACTACGCTGCAGTCATCTGCGATCTGCTGATGCCAATCCTCAATGGGATGGAATTGTTCAGAATATGGCAACGTGAATCGCCAGAGTTAGCTCAGCGGGTTATCTTTGTCACAGGGGACAACCTAGGCACCCGGACCAATCGCTTTGTGGAACTTTCCGGTCGGCCCTGCCTTTACAAACCCTTTGACATTAAGGATTTGACTGCTGCCCTCGATGAGGTTACCAGGGTCCATGCCAGCAGCTAATCGTGCTGAGAGGCCGTTATTCCCAGACAACACAGCCTCGTCAATACCTACTCCCCGGGCAACCGTTGTCGGCGGAAGCAGGCGACGAGCGCTTAGCGGCGGCGCTGCTGCACCGCTTTGGCATGTGCCAGCAATCCTTCAGCCTCAGCCAACTCGATTACATCAGAAGATAGCCGATTTAGGCCACGGCGCGTTGCCCAGATCAGCGATGTTTTTTTCACAAAGTCATCTACTGACAATCCCGAAGCAAAGCGGGCCGTACCATTAGTCGGTAGCACATGGCTGGGACCGGCAACATAGTCGCCTATTGACACGGGCGTCAGGCCACCCAGGAATACAGCCCCCGCATGATCAATCTCAGCCAACAATGCCATAGGATCCTCCACAATTAGTTGCAGATGCTCAGGAGCGATGTCGTTGGCCAGCCGGGCAGCCTGGTGCAAATCCCGCACCAGCACAATAGCGCCGAATTCGCTCAGCGAATCCTGAATCTCTGTGACCCGCTCAGCCCTTGCAATCTGCTGCTCCAGTTGTGCTGCCACCTGCTCAGCAATCGCCTGGCTGGGGGTGATTAATACCGCCATATTGTCTCCGGTATGCTCTGCCTGTGCAATTAGATCAACCGCAACTACAGCGGGGGCAGCACTGGCGTCAGCGATTAACACTACCTCGCTGGGTCCAGCCAGCGAATCAATGCCCACTATGC
Organism: Candidatus Zipacnadia bacterium; assembly: GCA_029821255.1. Lineage (GTDB taxonomy): Bacteria > Armatimonadota > Zipacnadia > Zipacnadales > Zipacnadaceae > JALGTD01. The sequence continues at coordinate 2,623 of JALGTS010000072.1, read as the reverse complement.
CATAGACGTATTTTTTGGCCATCGTCACCCAAGGATTGCCTGGCCCAACAATCTTGCTGACTGGCTCGACACTCTCTGTACCAAAGGCCAGAGCTGCAATAGCCTGAGCGCCTCCTATGCGATATATTTCGTCCACTCCGCACTCGGCAGCAGCCACCAACGTCAGCGGATCGAGTGAACCATCCTTGCGCGGCGGCGAGCACATAGCGATGCGCGGCACTTGCGCCACCCGGGCGGGCATCACGCACATATACACAGTGGAGGGGAGAGGAGCACTCCGGGCGGGGACGTAAATGCCGGCCGAGGCCACCGTGGTAACCCGCTGACCCAGCCACACACCATCAAATTCTTCAAACCACGAACGAGGCCGCGCATGCAGATGAAACTCATACACATTCTCCCGCGCCCGCCGCAATGCCCCTACCTGGGCCGCAGGAATCTGCTCATAGGCCGCCTCAATCTCCTCGGCACTAACTACCAGGTGCTCAGCAGTGAAGTTCGCACAGTCAAACTGGCGCTCGTAGTCTACCAGCGCCTCATCACCCCGTTGCCGAACGTCTTCTACAATGCGCCGCACATCGGCTTCAATGTGCTCAGGCAAATCGGCCAGTGACCGCTGGCGTAGTGCTTGCAGGGCCGAACTGTCGCCGCTACGTGCATCAATAATATCCATGATTGGTGCCATCAGTGAGGCCACCTTCCTGGACTGGTGTCCTATTGGTGCTAATTAGTGACTTCCTGCTGCCACAGGGTTATCACAGCAGGACAGCGCCGGATTTGGATGGGAAATTCCTCGCTACAGTCAACCATATAGGATTCGCCCAATCTTACCCACCGCGTACCATTGGCTCCAGTCAGTTTCAGTACAACCCGCTGCTGTCCATGATTTTCTTCGATGATTTGCTTGATTCGACGCAGCGAATTCTCATCGCAACTGGTCGCATCTATTTCAATGAATACCGTCCGAGCCGCAGTTGATGTGCTTAGGGGCGCAGGCCCAGCCTGCTGGCTGCCCTCGGACGCCATCGGTGTATTCTCCCGCCGGCCCTGCTCGGTCTGCCGCTGCTGTTGCTCCGAGACCGGCGCAGCCTCCGCCAGAGGCTTGATCCAGTCACACAGCAACTTCACCTCGTTACTGTTGTTATTGCGCCCGCCCTTTCGGTCAACTTTGCCCTTGACGACCACAACTTCTCCTACACTGATATTATCGCGATACTTCTCATAGGCATCCGGAAAGACCACTGTCTCCAGTTGCTTATCCAGACCTTCGAGCGTCAGAAACATCATAGGCGCACCACTGCTTGTAACATAACGCTTGGTCTGCCCCACAATCCCGCCTACAATCACCGACGTACCGTCAGCAAATTCTTCCAGCTCGTGTATTTCAGCAGTAGTCCGCTCGGCCAATTGTGCTTGCTTTTCGATCAACGGGTGGCTGGAGACATACAGCCCGAGCAGCTCTTTCTCCAGACGCAGGCGGTCCGTCTGCGGCATCTCTGGTACCCGCGGTAACCTCTCATCAAACGTCAGCATTTGTCCTGAATCCACCCCACCGAACAAAGAGCTTTGCCCGGTGACCTGATCCCGTTGATATTTCTGGCCGGCTGCGTAGAGACTATCTAAACCTGCCAGTAACGCATTGCGTTCGCCGAATTCATCTAACGCCCCCGCCTCAATAAGCAGTTGGACTGCTGTGCGCGGAACCTTGCCGCCAGGTAAGCGCCGGCACAGATCACCCAGTCCTTGGTAGGGCCCGTTTGCCCTTCGCTCGGCAACAATTGCTTCAGCAGTTGGCACACCCAAGTTCTTAATTGCCGCCAGCCCAAAGATAACCTCACCATCACGGGCTGTGAAATAGGCTTCACTGCAGTTGACTGACGGCGCACGAACCGCCAGGCCCATGCGCCGGCACTCATTGATATATTTGCCCACATCCTCACTGTCGTCCATAACCGTGGACAGATGGGCAGCCATAAATTCACACGGATAATTAGCCTTCAAGTAGGCCGTCCAATAGGCTACCAGCGCATAAGCGGCCGAATGTGACTTATTGAAACCGTACGAAGAGAAGCTCTCCATCCGGGCATAGATTTCCTGGGCAGTCTGCTTGGCTATACCGTTAGCGATGCAGCCCTGGATGAACTTTGGCTTCATCTGCTGCATCTTCTCAACTTGCTTTTTGGCCATAGCCCGCATAATAATCTCGGCCTGGGGCATAGAGAAGCCGGCCAACTTCACCGCAATCTGCATAACTTGCTCTTGGTAAGTAATAACTCCGTAGGTCTCTTCCAGAATCGGCTCCAGAGCGGGATGCAGGTATTCAATAGCAGCCCCATGCCGGCCCTCACAGAACTCGCCCAGATGCTGCATTGGGCCAGGCCGGTACAGCGCTACTGCCGCAATGAGATGCTCAAAGCGGTCGGGCTGGAGCTTGCGCAGCAGCGTCTGCATCCCCTCGCTTTCCAATTGGAATACCCCGATAGTATCCCCCCGACACAGCAACTCAAAAGTCTTTGGATCATCCTGCGGAATAGTCAGCAGATCCAACCCCACCCCTTGACTCTGTCGGATAGCCTCTATCGCCCGGGCACAGGCCGTCAAAGTCTTCAGCCCTAAAAAGTCT
>JALGTS010000071.1 GCA_029821255.1 Candidatus Zipacnadia bacterium | reverse complement strand
GTGCGGGTTACCAAGTCGTTGGCTGACGGTGTTGATCTGAATCTGACTTATGCCCGCCAGGAGCCATCGGCGGTGAGTAGTAACAACGAGTGGGATCTTCAGTTCCCGGACGTCCAGCTGCTGGTCGCCGGTGTCGTAGTTCCCTTCTAAGCTGAAGGTAACTACCACTACAACAAGCCCAATAAAGGGACCTGGTTGCCCAGGTCCCTTTTGTTCTTGTCCCTACATAAGTGAGATTGGCAACGGTACTTGGCTTGGCAGAGGCAGGAACAGCGCAGAGCAAAGGGTGGCCTCTCCTGCGTCTGTTTAGTTGCGTATGTTGACGTTGTTTGGGCTCATTTTTGAGTTCTGGCTACTTGCTCATCACTGCAATTCTGCCGGCCTCTGAATCGGGTGCAGCCTTAATCGCTTTGGGGTTTTCTTCCTTGGTAGCTTTCCCTGGGGGCTGATGTAAAGCTAACAGTTATGACGGGTTGTTGACAAAATGGCAATAATTGTGTAGACTACGGGTGTAAATCGCCAAACACCTTAAAGAGAGGAGGTGAAAATCGTGATACAGCAACGTCTGAACGTGAGAGGACGATGCTTCATTTTCGTGCTCGTGGTGGCTGTTGTGGTGAGTTGGCTGTCTACTGGCCCGGTAGCAGCGCGGGATTATGGAGGGTTAGCGCCCGAATCCTATTACCTGGGAGGCTGGGATAACCACTATGCTATGTACCAAGACTACGAGATTCTCGGGCCAGCATACGGCCCCGACTGGAGTGTACCTTCCGGCAACGCCGATGGGGTGTGGTTTTCTACCACCACATTTGATCCAGGGGGTAGCTTTGACATCACCTGGTCGCTGCATACCTTTGCTTACCCAAGCTGGTACGATGAAGGGGCAGAGTACTTCACGCTGTGGCTTGACATGGATCGCAACGGAATGTGGGACGCCTCGGAGGCCATCTATCAGAAGGTAGTGTACGAAGGCATTGATTGGGTGGCTGCGGGTGAGCAAACCACCTATTTCACCGACACTGTCTACCTACCTACGGATCTGACACCGGGTCCTACTTGGATGCATGCGACTTTAGTATTCGGTAACCCAGGTGATCCAGGATTCGATCTGGGCTCTCCCTCTCTGGGTGCTACCCAGTGGTGCTACGGAGAGATGGAAGATTATCCAGCTCACTTGACTCCCCAACTACCTCCTGTAGCACTACTGGGCCTCGGCTTGCTGCCGTGGGCTCTGGCTTATGTCCGTGGGGGGCGAGGCAAGAAGAGTTGACGATAGTGGTAAACTGGTGTGATGACACAAGCTGGAGCATCTGCTGTTGGGAGCAGGTGCTCTTTCTTTGTTTGGAGTCTACCGCGATAGTAAGATAGTGGACATCTGCCCCCAACGTAGTACAGTATGCAGTGAGCCATTGCCGTAGCTACCCTTTATTCTCTTCCCCAAGCAAAGACAACCTTATAGGTGCATTGGAGTTCTGGGCATCGCTGTTCTGAGAGAAGTGGCTGCGGGAGACTTCTGAGTCCGGCCTGCTGCGCGGATGAGCGACCCCTATAGATAGTTCAATCAAGGTATCCTAAGTCACGCAGCCGCTGTTTGATTACTTCGGCCTCCTCGGGGGAGTAGGCATCTGCTTCTGCTTGCTGGTCAGCGCTTATGTCTGCTGCAGCACTCGTGCGTACAGTAGGGTATTGGGCCGCGCGGCTGTTAGGATCAAATATGTCGCTGAGAACGCTTCCGTCCAGGTTGTCGGGCAGTGCACAACCCATAAGCTGCAAAGCCGTTGGGGTGACATCGGATATGTCAACTATTGTCGTACTGTCCCGCCGGATATCTGGGCCCCATGCAATGAAAATACCCTCCCGCGCGGTGTCATGGGCCCCACTCACGTTCTTGGGTGCCTGTGGATCAGGGCCAAATATTTGAGGTGAAAGATATGGGCGGGCAGTGTACTGAGGCGCTGTGAGGAACACGATCTCCGGCAATTCGTCAACGTATTCCCCCTTGTAGAGTTCCTCTCTACGCCATACGGATTGAATCACACGCTGGCCTGCTGGATCCCGTAGGTCTCTGAGTCTGTCTATTATGTCGTTTAATATGCGCTCTTTTTGGTCTTCAGGGATGCCCGGCTTTATTGCGATGCCCCATTTGCAGTCAAGGAAAGCAATGGTGTGCTCCCACTGCACACCTGGTTCAACCCCGTAGCTACCCGAGAAAGCTATCGGACGCCTTGCCCGGGCTTTTCCGTCCACTTGAGGGGATCGCGCTCGCTGTGACAGAAGCCGCTTAATACGGCGCTTCAATCGTGGAGATGTCATCCGCTGCGCCCGTGCAGATAGCGAGCGGAGAGCAAGACCAAGCCATGACCACCGGCCACGGAGATAACCCAGTTGCCTGAGCCAGGTGTTCGCATAGAACGCCTGGGTAGGAGCAGCAGCGAACCCATGATCCGAGACCACTATGAAGTTGGCATCTGGGAAGTCTTGGCATAGGTGCTTTAGGTCCTCATCGACCATCTGAAAGTATTGGACCACAAGATCCTGGTAACCCCAGCAGTAATGTTGTATAGCATCGGTCGTTCCGATCCATAGGATGGCAAGATCGTATCTCTGTTTATTGAGCAATTGTTTGAACACTTGCAGGCGACGTCTGTACTGGGCCTTCAGGTTAGAATAAATACGGTCTCGGTTGGCGTCCAAATCTCCGATCAAGCGCTCAATCTCTCTTTGAAGCTCAAGAGAATGAAACTCCTCAATCTGCGATTGCACTGCAGGGGGGTATGTGTACGATTGCCCCGGCACGTGGGTCAATCCGCCGCATATTAAAACTCCGTCCAGCGGGCGCGGGGGGTATGTGAAGCGTACGTTGACCACGCACGCGGTCTTACCACTTCGGTTGGCGATCTCCCAAAGAAACGGAGAGCCGATGTCGGCTGAAGAAACCGGCGACCCGTCAGACTTTACGAAATCGAAAAGTCCGGTACTACCAGGATTCTTCCCTGTGAAGAGCGTTGGGAGAGCGGGGCTTGTGCGGCAGGGAATAGTGCTCAACAGAATACCCGAGGCGCCTGCTCCAACCCTTGATGCGAGGAACGGCAACTTGCCGGCGCGCATTGCTGGTCTTAGGATGTCCCAGGTCGCTCCATCCAAGCCTATCAATAGGAGCTGTGGCATCTTATCCATAAGTTATGCTCCGTTGGCTTGCGGCCGTCGGTAGGCTGCCAGCCCCAAACGACTGTCGGTCTCTCTTACTTGTCAGGTCATTCAGATGATGCCACTAAGTGCTGTGCTGTCGCCACATGGCCCTGTTCGCTATACTTGCTCGTGGCGGTTCACTGCGTAGAGGGTAGTCACCGTCTTCAATATTCTCTGTACGCCCGCCGATGATTGCTAATCAGGTCTAAGCTGGGAGTAGTCTATCGCAGATCTCGGTCCTCTATCAAGACCCCCTGCGGGTAACAACAAGGACCCTATTCGTCTCGGACATCTTATTGGTCTATCTTTGGCTCCGTCTGCGCCCTCGGATGTAGGCCAGACTCAGGGGCAGTATGCTCAACCCCAGTAGCACCGCGGGCGGCAGCTCCGGGGTGTTGTTTGTCCACTGGCTGCCATCGTTTGCGTACTGGATATGTATGGCGGTCAAGAATGGATCTGCCAGTGCGGTATCAAACTTAGCTTGGTAGACAAGGCTGTCGCCGGGACTGATCCGATTGGTTGCTGGGTGAGCATACCACTCAACTGCGGCCGCCGCACCATCAGCACTCCCTACCCAGCCCGTTGGATCGGTCGTAGATATGAGCGATACCGAGGAGTCGTAGACCACAAACGCCCTCATATATTCGGGATTGGGTAGGGCGGAATCGTTGTAGTCAACCACCCACTGATATTCGTTGTTGGGCAGTAACGTAACAGTTATATCATACGCGGAGGCATCGGCGACGGTGCTACCGAACGGCGGGGCCGCGACTGCCGACCATACCGTCCCCCCAAGCAAAATAATGACTGTCACTACCCCAACCGTTGTTTTCATCGTTCAACCTCCTAAGTCAGTTTTTGCGGCTACTACTTGCACAGCAGTTTGAAGGCTGAATCGTAGCCTTCGCATACAATAAATCGCTGCACGTTAGTCTTGATCTTCCTATCACAAACATAAAGCCCGCCGCCACTCGTGGTGCCGCACGGGCTGAAAAATATCTTCCCTGGTTGGGGTTGGGTTGGCGACTAACTAGCAATCATTTTATCTATTAGCTAACACACAAAAATAATTATAGCAAAACTTGTAAACTTTGTCAAGCAATGCAGCACAGCCCATATCTGGGATCCTACCTGGGAAGTCATCAAGCTCTGTGCTAAGGCTGGTGGCTTTGGTCCGAGGCTTGACAAGCAGACCGCTTTAGTATATACTACATCCGTCTAATTGGCTCTGAGTATGATGGGGGACTCAAGAGCATCGCCTTGATACGAACTATAACATTAATATAACGTTCGCAGCAATACGTCAAGATATACGAAATCCGACAGCAGCACAGATATGATGGGGCATACCTTGCTGCTCCAGGCGGTGAACCTTATGACGCAGGGGTGTTCACCTAAGCGTAGCGCGCGTGTAACAGTGCACCCAGCAGCGGCCTTACTGTGTACTCTTCTTATTAGTAGTCTTCTTACTGCATGCGTCCCTCTGTATGCTAAGCCAGCCGAGTTATCCCCCAACGACTGGATTGAAGTGCAGGCCCCCGCTATACCCGCCCTCTCTGGCCACTACCAGGTAAGCGCTGAGGGCACCGTTGACTTCCCGATAGTAGGTCCGATGGATGTTACAAAGGTGGCTTTGGATGTGTTACAGCAGCAATTGCAAGACGCTGTTGCTGCTAAAGGCTACCCACAACCGATAGACATCACCCTGCAGCGCGCGACGGCACCCACTCAGACAGGTTCCACACTAACTGCTGTTCACTCATTGCAGGCAGGTGATGTCGTTGCCATTGAGGTTGCCGGTGAGCCTACTATCTCGGGACAGTACACTGTAGAGCCAAGCGGTACCATTATCCTGTCTATGGTCGGGGAGATCCCCGTCGCCGGCTTGACAGTGGAAGAGTTGACCGGGGTACTGACCCAACGCCTGAAGCAATACGTAGTTGAGCCGTCAGTTACCGTCAATCTGGTCAGTACTGCCCCGCGGTTGGTCAATATCGTCTGTCAGGTGAGCCGCCCGGGTCTGTATCCTATTGAGCAGACTCCTACTGCCTTGGCTCTGCTGGCCGCCGCTGGAGGGGTGTTGCCTAACGGTGATCTGGCGGCGGCAATGCTGTTCCGGGACGGCATGCCGCAGAAGTTGGCTCCTGAAGGGTTGCTCGCGGGCGATATTCTATCCCATGATGTCCCATTACAGATGGGCGACACTCTCGTGGTTCCGGAGAAGCCACTAAAGGTAGTTTTGGTTGTGGGAGCGGTTCAGAATGCCGGTGCTATACCATTGGAGAGGGCCAATAACCTCTCGCGTGCTGTCTTGCTGGCCGGAGGTCCCACGGAGACGGCCGATCTCGCCCAAGCCTATATTCTGCGTGGCACTGAGCGCATAGATGTGGACCTCCGTGACGTCATGGGAGATAACCCGGCCGAACACGGCTCGTCATCACAGATTAGCCTTCAGCCTGATGACGTTATCGTGATACCGCCGAGCACGGAGCGCAATCCGGTTTACGTGATAGGGGCGGTTAATGCGCCGGGTCCTTATCCCAGCGAGGAGGCCAAGACGTTGCTTGACTTATGGTCAATAGCAGGCCCGGCTTTGCCTAATGCCGACCTGCACAACTGTACTGTCTTGCGTGGCCAGGAGACCATCTCCGTTGACATTGAGGCTCTCGTCAACCAAGGTGATATGAGCCAGAACATTGCCCTCCAGCCTGGAGACAAGCTAATCGTTGCGGAAATCCTGGAGCGTGTCTACATCTTGGGGCAGGTGGCTCGTCCGGGTGCCTACCCCATCAAAGAAGAAGACACCTTAATGGATATATTGGGGAAGGCGGGAGGGCCTACGGTCATGGCCGACACCGGCAAAATGGTGCTTATGCGGCGCAATGCTGCCGAAGCCGCGCAGGAGGAGGAATTAGGACGGGCAGAGGCTGCCCCCAGCGGCGTAGCTCCAGGCACTCATGGCTCGGCTGGCGAAGAGTCGCCGGCATTTGGGATAAAGGACTTGTTGAGAAACAGCCAGACCGCAGCCGAGGAGAGCCGAGCTGCTCCCACGGAAGGGGAGCTTGGCTCCGAAGGGCCGATTAGTCTGCAAGTCCTTAAGGTGGCCGAGTGGCAGGATGTGGCCGTGCGTCCTCGCCCTGGTGATGTGATCTACATACCAGCCAGAAGGGAAGGATTGACTAGTAGCGATTACTTACGTATGTTGTTAAGCATAGTTCCGGCCCTATTGATTCGCT
>JALGTS010000070.1 GCA_029821255.1 Candidatus Zipacnadia bacterium | reverse complement strand
GAGAATGACCCGGTGGCCATTGCCCGGGCCGCGGTCAGTTACGCTAAGTCCAACAGTCTGGATCCTGTAATCATTGACACCGCCGGTCGCCTCCATATTGACGAGGAGATGATGGACGAGATCGAGCAGATTGAGGGCAGTTTCAATGAGCCTGAGACGCTGCTGGTCATAGATGCTCTCACCGGCCAGGATGCAGTCAATGTAGCGGAAGAGTTCAGCCGGCGGGTTGATCTGGATGGTCTGATTCTCACCAAGTTGGATGGGGATGCTCGTGGCGGAGCGGCGCTTTCGGCTCGTGCGGTCACGGGAGTACCCATAAAGTTTGTGGGCGTCGGCGAGAAGATGGATGACCTGGATCTGTTCCATCCCGACCGGATGGCCCAACGCATTCTGGGTATGGGCGATGTACTGACGCTTGTTGAGAAGGCACAGCAGGCGGTTGGTCTGGAAGAAGCCCAGCAACTTCAAGAAAAGTTGCTTTCGGCGGACTTTGATCTGGAAGATTTCCGCACGCATCTGAACCGCGTCCGTAGGATGGGGCCGCTGGATCAACTAATGAAGATGATACCAGGTGCAGCTAAGCTGCCGGAGCTTTCCAGCGCCGACATTGATGAGCGCGAGCTGGATATGGTGGATGCAATTATCAATTCGATGACAATCCGGGAGCGGCGCAATCCTGGTATCATAAATGCCAGCCGTAAGCGTCGGATTGCCCGCGGCAGTGGCACCACCGTTCAGGACATCAATATTGTACTTAAGCAGTACCGAGAGCTGTCCAGGATGATGCAGGCAATGACACAGGGCAAGAACCTGCAAATTGGTGGATTGCAGTTAGGCAAGTAGTGAACCGAATAGCTGATTTGAAGGATATAATATCTGAAGGGAGCAGTTGAAGTTGGCTACCAGAATTAGGCTAAAGCGTACCGGATCGCGTCACCAACCTCATTTTCGTGTTGTGGTGGTGGATCAGAGGAAGAGCAGAAACGGCCGCACCATTGAGGAGATCGGCTATTATAGTCCATCTGCTGATCCAGCGACAATTAATATTGATGAGGATCGTGCGCTCTACTGGCTGAGAATGGGGGCTCAGCCCACTGAGACTGTCCGCTCTCTGTTGAAGAAGAGCGGAGTTATGAAATCATTCCAACAGATGCGCACCACACAATAGTTGCACGGGCATCCCACCCCCAGGGGGGCTGATAGTATGCAACAGCTTGTTGAGTATCTTGTAGAAGCTATTGTGGACGAGCCGGAGGCGGTGCAGGTAACCCCGGTAGAGCATGACGGAATGACTATCTATCAGGTGGAGGTTGCCCAAGCAGATTTGGGCAAGGTTATCGGCCGGCATGGCCGGACTGCCGACGCGCTACGTACCGTAGTTAACGCTGCTGCCAAGAAGCGCAATAAGCACGCCACTGTAGACATTATCTCTTAACGCAGAAGCATCTTGCGCCCATTGGCGACAAGGTGCCTACCGATAAACGGAGGAGTGACAATGGGCGTAGTTATTAAGCGGAACGTAATACTCAGGTCAATTGTGACCGAGCGGCTTAAGGAACAACTCAAAGAAGAGCTACAGCGTAGCATTGACGAAATTGATCAGCGAATCCAACAGATCGACTTCCGCACGCAGCCTTATATCACCGAGCTGCAGAGAAGCAATATCCAGCAGGCTATCGCTGTCCGTCAGCAAGTCAATCAGGAAAAGGAACGCCAGCGTAGCATACGGGAGGCGCTGCTGGAGCGGATGAAGCAGGTGGAGGAGCTGGAGCTGGGCGAGGAGGTCATACGTGGCACACTGGAGAGCCAGGTGGAGATTAAAGAGGGTGATAATCTCGCCGAGGTTCTGAGTGGCCAGGAGATCGTCACCAAAGATGACGTGGTGGTTGAGATCCGCCAGCGGAGCATAGGGGAAAAGGAGGAAACTGCCCCGATCGTCACCAGTGTCTCACCGGTAACTCAGGAAGGCGGCGAGGGTGTAGTGATATCGGGCGGGAGCAGTTAGGACTATTGGCGGGAGCACACCAATGCCGACGCTGGGTGACAAAGATATCTGGCCTCCTTTTACAATACCTTCGGGAATCATTACGGTTAGCGCCGACTTGGTCCAGCGTATTGCTACTGAAGTCGGCATCGGTTTAATTACCACCAAGAGCGTCGGCCTTCACGAGTTTCCTGGCTATCCCGAACCGATATTCAGTCAGTACTCGCCGGACTCTCTGTCTACAGCGGTTGGTCTTTCTCATCCGGGGGTAGAGGCCTGGGCAGCGGAGATGCAGGAAATTTATCCTCTGGACGGTAAATTTCTGCTTGCTTCCATCTTCGCATCAAACCCGGAGGATTTTGTGGCAGTGGCGCGGAGCGCCGCAGGGTGTGCTGATGGGTTGGAGTTGAATTTCTGCTGCCCACACTCGCTGGAGTATGGAGCTGCCGTCGCCCGGCAAGAAGAATTGACAATTGAAATAACTCGCGCTGTCCGCGAGGCTGTGCCCAACACGTTGGTTGCTAAGCTGACTCCTGACGGGCCCCCCATTGGTCCCTGGGCGCAGCGGTTGGTAGAGGCCGGCGCAGATGCTATCGCCGCCATCGGGCCTACTAAGGCGATCACTGTGTTGGACCCATATACTGGCAAGCCAATACTCAGTTACGGCTCGGGGGGACTGTCAGGAGGGGCAATTCTCGAGCGGGGGCTGGAATGTGTTTACGAAATTCGCCAGCACGTAGATGTTCCTATCATCGCTGGAGGCGGAATCAAGGGTGCTGATGAAGTACGTGCTTATAGGGACGCCGGCGGAGACATCTTTGCCATTGGTACTGCCTTAGGCGGTTTGAGTACGCCGGAGCTGGCCGAGTATTTCAAGCTGCTCCTTGCGGACCTGGAAAACGGTACCAACCGGGCGGCAGCTATGTCGCTGAATGAGCGTATTCTTGACTTCACGCCAGCTCGTGTCGTGGAGGCGTGGCGCCACGGCAATCAGATAGAGTTGACCTTTGACATTGACATAGCTGCTGAGCCTGGTCAGTTTTGCCTGGTTTGGCTGCCGGGCATCGGGGAAAAGCCCTTTTGCATCGCCAGCCGACATCCCTTAAAATTGGGTATTGCTAAGGCCGGCAAGGTCACTGGAGCGCTGTACAACCTGAGAGTTGGGGAGGAGGTCATGGTCCGCGGGCCATTCGGCAACTCTTTCCCCACTGCCGGGCGGATGGTGATTGTTGCTGGCGGCTGTGGGGCAGCCAGCATTCGCCTGCTCGCGCAGGAGGCGAACGATCCGACTATTATTCTGGGGGCGGACCGGGCAGACAATTTGCTCTTCCGTAAGGATCTCGCTGCGGCTGGTGAGCTAATTGTTGCCACTGAAGATGGCAGCGCCGGGTGCCAGGGCACGACGGTGGATGTCCTGCGCGAGCTACTTGCTGAAGGTGACTGGAGTGATGTGATCTTCTGCAATGCCGGGCCTGAGCGAATGATGGTGGCTGCTGCTGAACTGGAGCGACGGGTGGTGCCACCCGAGCAGATATACTTCAGTATTGATCGCCATACCGAGTGCGCTATTGGCCTGTGCGGTAAATGTGCTTTGGATGGCTACCGGATGTGCGTAGATGGGCCGGTCTTCTCAATGGCTCAGCTGCCGCCTGATACCGCCTTTGGCCGGTGGCGGCGTAGCCCTTCTGGGCGACGCACGCCGGTTAAATAACATGGAGCCAATATGCATATAGACGTTGTTACAACTTTTCCCGAGTTCTTTGCCTCGCCGCTGGACTGTAGTATTCTGGGCCGTGCGCAACGATCTGGGGCAGTTACTATTCTCATACACGATCTGCGTAACTATGCCACAGATAAGCACCGGGTAGTTGACGACTACCCTTATGGAGGTGGGGCAGGGATGGTGATGAAACCGGAGCCGCTGGCGCGGGCGGTTGAGGATTTGCTCGGGGAGGGGGAGCTGGAGTGCCCAGTGATTTTGCTCACACCCCAGGGCCAGCAGTTTGACCAGGCTAAAGCCAGGGAGCTGGCCAGGCAGGACCGGCTGATTTTACTCTGCGGGCACTATGAGGGCGTCGACGAGCGAGTGCGGCAAGCCGTAGTCACCGAGGAATTATCCATCGGCGACTACATCTTAACAGGCGGCGAGCCTGCGGCGTTAGTCGTAATTGATAGCGTAGTGCGGCTGTTGCCGGGTGTGCTCGGCAATCCGGCTTCAATAGATAGTGAATCATTCGCCAACGGACTACTGGAATATCCGCACTATACGCGGCCAGCGCAGTGGCGGGGGCTGTCGGTGCCGGAGGTGTTACTTAGCGGGCATCACGCTGAGATTCGCCGCTGGCGGTACAAAGAGGCGCTGCGTCGCACGCGCGAGCGCCGTCCGGAGCTTTTGGAGCAGCTTGAACTTACTGAACAGGCCAGAGAGCTGCTGTCTGAGATAGAGGCAGAAGACAACCAAGATTAAACTGCACTCTTGGGTCTACTCTGGGTTTGACAGTGCTGTATGCGGTTGCTATTCAAATAGCCGTTAGGAGAAACTGCCAATGACTGACCTAATAACACGAGTGGAAAACAAGTACATGAAGAAAGATATCCCCCCGGTCGAGCCGGGCGACACCGTGCGGGTACAGGTGCGTACTGCTGTGGGCGGTAGCGATGAGTCAGCGACCAGAGTCCATACCTTTGAAGGAACTGTTATCGCCTGCAAGGGTGGCGGAATCAATCGCAGCATTACCGTTCGTCGGGTCACTTACGGGGTCGGCGTTGAGCGGACATTCCCTCTGCACTCACCGGCAGTGGTTAATGTCGAGATTGTACGGCGTGGCCAGGTCAACCGCGCCAAGCTCTACTACCTGCGTGACCGTCACGAACGTGCGGCTCGCCTCAAGGAGCGCCGAGCGGTGGCTGGCGAAGATGCCACGGTTGCGGATAGTGGGGAAGAGATGACAGCTCTTGAAGCCGAGGCAATCGCCAGTGAGCCTGAGGGTGGTGAAGAGCTGGAGACGCAGACTGGGGAGGAATTGAAAGACGAAGCCGCGGAGCAAGCAACAGAACCAACTGTTGGGCGCGAAGATGCCGAACCCTCTGAAGTTTCCGAGGAGTCCAGTGAGGATACAGCCTCTTGAGGGTGTGATTTTCTGAGTAATGCAAGATATGCTTGCCTTCCAAAACCCCTGGCATATGCTCGCGCTGCTCGGTGGCATCACGGCTCTGCGCGCAGGCATCTCGCGGATGCGCTTTCTGGGTAGAACGCAGGTTGCGGCCCTGGAGTTCGTCGACTCCGGCCTTGTCGCTGTCTTATTAGTCTTTTTTATCCTCCGCCCCTTTGTGGTGCAGGCCTTCTATATTCCCTCAGGGTCTATGGAGCCGACACTGTTACCTGGTGACCGCATTCTCGTCAGCAAATTCAGCTACTATCTGGGCGAGCCGGAGGTCGGCGACATCGTAGTGTTTGAGGCCCCTCCGCAGGCCTCACCTGAGGAAAAAGATTTTATCAAACGTGTCGTCGGGGTACCCGGCGATGTCCTTGAACCGCGCAATGGTAAGCTGTACCGCAACGGCAAGCCGGTGGACGAACCATATATCCGCGGGCCGGTTCCCAGCTACTGGCCGGGTCTCCCCCCGCCCTACAAGGTGCCCGAAGGCTATGTGGTGGTATTTGGGGATAATCGCTGCAACTCCAACGATAGTCACGAGTGGGGGCCGCTGTCCCGAGTCAATCTTATGGGTAAGGCCTTTGTGATATTCTGGCCTCCGCACCGTATTGGACTGGTCAAATAGCGTTGCTGCTGTGAAATACCCAGCGTCTGGAAGTGTCGGTGATGCGGCTGTTCCCTCGGGGTACAACGCAGTGGGCAGAGGCACCGCGCACAAAATACCGAGGCTTGCCCCGTAGTGCTGAACGGCAAGCACAAGCTGAAGGTTACAGGCTGGTGGCAGGCGTAGACGAAGCCGGCCGAGGAGCGCTGGGCGGTCCAGTAGTAGCTGCTGCCATCGTCTTACCTGCCGATCGCCGCGTTGCCCACGTTGTAGATTCCAAGTGCCTCAGCCTGGCCCAGCGTGAATACATCTTTTGCCAACTATTGGCCGAGAAGATTGACTGTGCTGTGGGGATAGTTCCTGCCGCCCAGATTGACGCCCTTAATATTCGCCAGGCGGCGCTGGAGGCAATGGCGCAAGCCGTCACCGCGCTACAGCCCCAGCCGGACTTTGCTCTTATTGACGGCCTTGACGCCCCCGCGTTGGCGGTACCTTATCGCTGTGTAACTGATGGCGACGCCAGTTGCTATTGTATAGCCGCCGCCTCTATCATCGCTAAGGTATTCCGCGATAGGTTAATGGAGCATCTGGCACAGCTTTATCCCTACTATGGCTTCGAACGCAACCGGGGCTACGGAACCCCTGAGCATCTGGCCGCGTTGCGCAAGTACGGGCCTAGCCCGGTGCACCGCCGCAGCTTTGCGCCGGTCAAAGAGCTGAGCCAGAAGGAGCTGTGGCCAGAATTGCAGAGATGACGCTGTTGCCTAATCGGAGCTTCCTGGGAGCATCCAAAGGCCAGATGCGAATTTATTGGTGGACGA
>JALGTS010000069.1 GCA_029821255.1 Candidatus Zipacnadia bacterium | reverse complement strand
TGATGAATGGTACTGCTGAGCGGTTCGGTGAATATCTACATCAGGCCGGCATCAGTGATGCCCGCATACCCATTGTCTCTAATGTGGATGCAACTGCTCGCAGTAACGCATTAGGTATAATGCAGGCATTACAACAGCAGATCAATCACAGCGTTTGCTGGGAAGAATCCATCCGCAAGATGATTGATATGGGCACAGAGGTATTTGTGGAGGTTGGTCCGAGGCGAGTGCTGACTGGAATGATGGGTAGGATTGATGATACTGTCAAGGCTATGGACACCTCCGATGTGGAGTCGCTCAAAGAAGTGGTGGCAACGTTAACATAGCGAGGGAGTGAGCCGATTGTATCTGGAAGAACAAGTAGCCTTAGTAACGGGCTCTGGCCGGGGCATCGGGCGAGCAATTGCCTTGGCTCTTGCTGAGCAGGGGGCTAATGTGGTGGTTAATGATGTGGTGGAAGAAAGTGCCGAAGAGGTTGCTGCTCGGATAGAGGAGATGGGCGTTGCGGCTATGTCGGTGGTAGCCGATATCACTTCGGAAGACGCAGTCAAGGCGATGGTCGCAGCAATTATGGATAGGTTCGGCCGGATCGACATTCTGGTAAACAACGCTGGCATCACCCAGGACAATCTGCTGATGCGGATGTCCGAAGAGCAGTGGGATACGGTGCTTGCGGTCAATCTTAAGGGGGCTTTTCTGTGCACCAAGGCAGTAGCTCGCCCGATGGTTAAGGCACGGCATGGGCGGATTATCAATATTGCCTCAGTGGTGGGGCTTACTGGAAATGTCGGCCAGGCCAACTATTCCTCGTCCAAGGGCGGCCTGATTGCTCTGACTAAGAGCACTGCTCAGGAGCTGGGTAGCCGCAGGATTACCTGTAATGCAGTAGCTCCCGGTTTCATTGAGACTGAGATGACTGCGCGACTTTCCAACGAGGCGCGCCAGCGGATGCTGGAGCGGATACCGTTGGGCCGACCTGGCCAGCCTGAGGATGTTGCTCGTGCGGTGGTTTTTCTTGCTGGGCCGGCCGCAGCTTACATTACCGGCCAAGTCCTTGCAGTTGATGGCGGAATGGTGATGTAGAAGTTCAGGACAGAATCTGATATAATTCTCGCAGCACACAAACTCTGATAGGTAGGTGAGCTTGAGTGGCATTGTTTGAGCGAGTCAAAGAAGTAATAGTACGCGAGTTAGCAGTTCCCGAGAGTCAAGTGACTGAGGATGCTACCTTTGACGGCGATCTAAAAGCGGATTCGCTGGACAGAGTAGAGTTAGTTATGGCTTTGGAGGATGAGTTTGACATAGAGATTCCCGAGGAAGATGCTGAGAAGATCACAACAGTGGGTGCCGCAGTACGCTATCTGGAAGAGCAAGGTGTGGGCAGTTAGTTCAAGCAGGCGGGCAAGCAATGCAATCCGCCTGAGTTCGTGTCTATAGTTCTGCGCAGAGAGGCCAGCTCTTCCACGGATAGTGGCAACTATGAGTGACAGACGCGTAGTTATAACTGGTGTGGGAATGATCACGCCCGTCGGCAATTCACCCGACGAGTTCTGGCAGGCTGTGTGCGAGGGCCGATCAGGCATTGGACCGATCACGCAGTTTGATGCTAGCCAGTATGATACGCGTATCGCCGGTGAGGTCAGTGATTTCAATCCCACCGATTGGATTGATCGCAAGCTGCTTAAGCGTTGTGATCGCTTTGTGCAGTTTGCGTTGGCTGCCACCAATTTGGCTTTGGCCGATGCCCAGCTTCAGATAACCGAGGAGAACCGCGATCGGGTGGGAGTGCTGATCGGATCGGGTATAGGCGGGATGCATACCTGGGAGGAACAGTATGAGGTTTTGCTGAGCCGTGGTCCTTCCCGGGTCTCACCCTTCCTGGTGCCCAAGATGATCATTGATATGGCCTCGGGTATGGTTTCGATACAAACCGGGGCGCGGGGCCCTAATACTGCCATTGCTACCGCCTGTGCCAGCGCTGGACACGCCATTGGCGAGGCAGCCGTCACAATTAGGCGCGGGGCGGCAGACATAATGATAACAGGAGGAGCTGAGGCAACCATCTCGCCGACGGCTATGGCTGGCTTTACCTCGGCTAAGGCGCTGTCCATCCGCAACGATGACCCCCAAGGTTCTTGCCGCCCCTTCGACCGCGACCGCGACGGCTTTGTGGTAGGCGAGGGCAGCACGATTCTCATACTGGAGGAGCTTCACTGTGCCCAGGCCCGTGGCGCGACGATATGGGGTGAACTGGTTGGCTATGGGGCCAGTGCCGACGCCTGGCATGTAACAGCACCCGACCCGAAGGGTATTGGAGCCCAACTGGCGATGAAGGCAGCTATGAATGACGCCGGTCTGCAGCCGGCAGACATTGATTACGTCAATGCCCATGCCCCGGGGACCCCTAACGGCGACGCTATGGAAGCTAACGCTTTGGCGGCGACGTTTTCAGACGCTGTTCCCATATCGTCCACCAAACCAATCCACGCCCACCAATTGGGGGCGACAAGTGCGACCGAACTGGTGGCCTGTCTGTTGGCAATGCGCGACGGCTTAATTCCCCATACTGTAAACTGTGATAACCTGGATGAATCTATCCCGCAGCATCTGGATATTGTTCGTGGGGAACCTCGCCCAGCCAGCGTTGATGTGGCAATGTCTAATTCCTTCGGCTTCGGTGGCCATAACGCGGTTCTCATTGTTTCCCGATTTGCATAGTCCTTCCCAAACAGGCAAAACAATCAGTATTATGTACAATGATCACAGGTGGCAGCAGTTAGCTGATGAGCTGGGAATCGCTGACATAGATGTTGATCTACTCGTGCAAGCGTTGTCTCATGCTTCGTATGTCCGTGAGGGAGGCGGCGCGGCCTACGAGTCCAATCAGCGCCTTGAATTTCTGGGCGATGCTGTGCTGGACGCTATAATTGCCGGGGAGTTGTACCAGCGATTTCCCCAAGCTTCTGAAGGGTGGCTAACTCGAGCAAAGTCAGCAGTGGTGCAGGCAGCCAATCTGGCCGATGTCGCTCGCAAGTTGAGGCTGGGCCGGTACTTACGGTTGGGCCAAAGCGAGGAGAATACAGGAGGCCGGCACAAGACCTCGGTATTGGCTGACTCGCTGGAAGCGCTGGTGGGTGCGATCTACCTGTCCGGCGGTTACCAGCGGACCCGCGAGTTTGTAGTCGCCCATTTCCTTGATATCATTGATGAAGTTGAAGATGAGAGCTTACGGGATGCTAAGACCACTCTTCAGGAACTGTGCCAGTCGCTGACTCAGTCGGTGCCAGAGTACGTAGCTACTGGGCGTACGGGCCCGGACCACGCCCCGGTTTTTACTGTGGAGGTGCGCCTGGGGGGCCAGATATTGGGGACAGGCCATGGCGGTAGCAAGCAGAGGGCCGAGCAGGCAGCAGCCCGCGATGCCCTGGCATCACGGGATAAGTGGAGTGATAAGCTGGGGGGGTGCCTGACTGGTCCCGGTAACGCGTGACGACTGCTCCAGGCGTCTGGACCACACCGCGTGATGAATAGGTTAAGAGTAGTGATTGTGGGGGCAGCAATATTAGCCAATTGCGCGGTTGGCTACGGACAGCCTGGGCCTTTTCTTTTCGCCTATGGCTTGCAAGGCACCGGTGCAGCCAAAGTGGCCAGTGCCGTAGGGTTGAATACTCTCTATGTAGAAGTACCTCCCCGGTACAGCTCCGATCTGGCTGATATCCGCAGCCAGCTCGCTGAGGCCGACCGCGCTGGGCTTCAAGTGATTGTGGCCCTTCCCACCATTCCCCCCGGGCCTGTGGCAATAGCTGCTGACGACCCCGATATGGAGGCCTACGCCGCTAAGGTCGTTGCGGAGATAGTGGCACCTCTCAAGGATGAACAGGCCGTGGTGGGTTGGGCTGTCGGTGATTACCTTGATTCCCGGCTGCGTTATACTGACAGTGGCTTTGTCAGATATCTTCAGCGGCGATATGGTATGCTTGAGGCGCTGAATGTTGCGTGGGGCACGAACTTCAGCAATTGGACACAGATTACCATTGAACAAGCAGCGAAGCTGGATGATAAGCAGCCCTTTGGTGTGGGGCGGCCGTCGGTTGATCTGGCCGATTATGAGCGTGAGGCATTTGCCGCGGTCCTCCAGCTTTGGGCACGGCAGGTACGCAGCATAGACGCAGATAGGCTGCTGTGCACCGGGCGTATCGGCCTGTACCGATCGCTGACGGCAGTGCCGGGTAGCTACGATTTTGTTGTGCCAGCTATTGCTCCGACCGAGTTGGAGTTTGATAAGCTTGCCCACAATGTTCACGCTATAGACATCGCACGCCAAGGAGGGCGATTCCAGGTACTGCGGGCGCTGCGTGTTCCAGTACCCGGTGAACCCATCTATACTAAAGATGCGCTGCAGCGGTGGATCAATGAAGCGGCTCTGCATGGCGCAGTAGGTGTCGGCCTGGACAACTATGACAGGTTGGTCGCCAGCGGTTTGCTTCCGGGAGGCGATGCTCAGGAGAGTCCGGCAGCACTGGCTGAGAGCAAACTGGCCAAAATAATTCGCCCTGCCCTGCGCCGCCATATCTTCACAGTGAGGCCCAAGCCGACAGCAGCTTTCCTCTACGAACCTTATGCCGAGGGACATCGGATTGGCGATCTGCCCGCCTATGGATATATTGCTGATTTCTCTGCTGGTGAGCCTGACAATCTATTCAATACTTTTCGCTGTGGCAGCCGTTTCGGGCTGGTTGATTATCTCACTTGTGCCAGGCTGGAAGACCCTGATCTGGAGCTGCAGCGCTACAGCTTTATAGCTGCTCCGCTGGTGCTTGATCTGCCTCCGCAGATTGTCAGCAGGCTCTGTGAGTATGTCCAAGAGGGGGGTGTGATTGTTGCTGACTTGGGGGCGGGCCTGCGTCAGAGCGGCTCGTGGCAGCAGTTGCCCCGGCAGTTGCAGCTACTGTTCGGGATTGAACGGATACCGCTGCTGCAACAGGAGGTAGGGGACTTCTCATTTGGCATTAGGGCAGCACAGTTTCCATCGCTGCCGCCTCCCCTGAGAAGCCGGGGTAGCTTCCGGCTCTCTGAGCATCTCAAACAGGGCACACCTGTTCAGCGTCGGCTTTATACCTTCGGAGGGCCAGTGGCTCACGTTGCACTTGCTCCCGGCGCCATTCCCTGGGGAATAGGAAGTCGCCTGCCCGGTGAGGATGGTGGTTACATATACTCTGGAATTGTGCTGAACGAATATGGGCTGGGGCTGGCGTTGTTTGCTACAACTCGTCTGTGGGCCGATTGGGAGCCTACTGATCCTGTCTTCGCAGCGTTCCACCACGACTTGTGGGCCAGGCGGGCGGCCTACGAGCTGCACCAGCCGGGACTATTCGTTGGCGATATTGAAATTTGCGGCAGTGGCGATAGGTGCTACCTGCTGAATACGGGTCGGTATACCACTTTGGTTGAGTTCAGCGCCCATCACGCAGACAATCGCCTCTACGCCGGCGGCTTCTGCCGATTTTCTGCTCGGGAGCATTTGCCTTCAGGCCGGCGTAGCGGGCGGGTGGTAGTAAGCGTACCAGTTGATCCGCTCCACCTGGCTTGTGCTGTAGCCCGACCCATTAAGATCAAGCCCTACTACGACGATGCTTCGGCGGTATTGCTTACGTATCAATCTGATCTGATAGAACTGGAGATTGCTGGGGCTGGTGCCGTACTACGCGGCAGCCGTAGCACGGGTTGGAAACTGGGCTACGGCACCAGAACGCCAGTGCGCATTACGGTAGAGACCGGTGTGTACCCTGTGGCAGCTCTCTCCCGTCATCGGGTGGAGATTGACTACGACTTTCAGCCACCCTCGCGCCGGGTTCTGCAAGCAGATCATTCTGGTCGCCTCTGCTTTGATATTAATGGGCGGCAGGCCAGGGTGCGAATTACGCCTGTTGCGTAGCTTGCCCGCCGAACACTTATCATACCCCGGGTCTGCCTTTTTGGTTCTTGCCGGCTCACTTGCTGAGTTGTGCCCCAATGGACGATTTTCCTCTTAGCATTGACCAGAAGTAAGTATGGATGATATACTAATATGATGCGCTGCTTTCAGCACTCAGCCGAAGAGTGTGTGGTGAAGCGGATATGGCAGAAGACATCCGAGTATACGGAGCTCGGGAACATAATCTGAAAGATATCAATCTGGTCCTGCCCCGTAACAAGCTGATCGTCTTTTGTGGGGTAAGTGGTTCGGGCAAGTCTTCGTTAGCTATTGACACGATATACGCCGAGGGGCGCCGCCGCTACATAGAGGCCCTCTCGGTAGATATGCGGCGTCTGCTGCAGGATGCTGGACGCCCTGATGTTGATCACATTGAGGGACTCTCCCCAGCCATTGCTATTGACCAGAAGTCCGGAGGTAGCAACCCTCGTTCGACGGTAGGTACCATAACTGATATTTATGATTACCTGCGGGTACTCTTTGCCAAAGTTGGCCAGCCCTTTTGCTACAACTGTGGCCAGCCTATTTCGGCTACTGATAGCCAGCAGATCGTTGATGAGCTGGCGGATCTGCCCCGAGGCACCTTAGTTTATTTGTTAGCCCCGGCTC
>JALGTS010000068.1 GCA_029821255.1 Candidatus Zipacnadia bacterium | reverse complement strand
GCGCCGGCCCCACAATTCCCGGCATACAGGCGACGTTGGCAATCTGCCACAGCGCTGCATCCTCTCTTAGCTCTTCGAACAGCACCTCATCGGCATACAATATCCCATCCGTGTTCATACCTGCGCTTTCTGCGCGAGGCAGGCGCCAGCGGCAGTCATCAAGCTTTTCAATCTTGCCTTGATACTGCTTAGCCATTGTATCCACCCCTATTATTGTCGGATGTTTCATCAAAATCGGGATTGCCCTGCTGGGGAATGCGCCCCGGATGGCAGACAGGACAGTTCTGCCCAGGCGGCAGCAATCGCCCACATTTGGAACAGGGTTGATAGCCGTGCAGACGGCGCCACTGCTGCAGGCGGCAGAAGTTGGTCATTGCCGCCGAGAATCGGCGCTGCAGCTCCTTGTCGTCCACCTTCTCGGCTAACGTCCTGACAAGATCCGCGTCCTGCGGCGGTATCCGAAGCTGCACCAGCTCCGCAGGCGACGGCAGCGGCTCGCCTTCGGCTTCTGCTACAGTTGGTTCTGGTCGTCCTCGGCCAACCCGGCCGCTGGTCGCCCGTATCTCCTTGATGAAGTTGCCGCCCAGCCGCTGGTTGAGCTTTTCCTTAATAAAGTCGGAATCAAGCTGCAACTGCTGGGCGCGGGGTGCCGAGTCACAGTGCACCATCAACACGCCATCGTGAATCCTCGTTACCTGAGTGTGCTGGGCATACCACTCGCCGACCACCTCCGCCCAAACAAACGCCGCCAGCATCTCCTGACTCTTGGCCAGCAATCCATGGTTGGCCATATAGTCGGTGAGTATCTCCCCCAGACTGCCACTTTTGGCGCTACGTTCCTCATTCATTGGCTGCCGCTACTTCCCGGACTTGTTTGACCTCTCCGCCCTCCAGCTTATATGAGGCCGCCCAATCTGCTTCACGCAAACTGTCACTGGGTGCCGCGCTGGTCACCAGCACCTGCCGGAAGCTGCCCAATAGTTCTAACAGCCAGCAGGTCCGGCGGTTGTCTAATTCCGAAAAACAGTCATCCAGCAATAGGATAGGTAGCTCCCCGCGCCGCTGGCCAATTATGTATGCTTCGGCCAGCTTCAGGGCAAGTGCTGCCGTCCGCTGCTGCCCTTGTGAGCCATACCGACGGAGCAAGCGGCCATTGGCCGTAATTTCTACATCGTCGCGATGAGGCCCACTCTGGGTAGCACCACATCGCAGCTCGCGGTCAAGCCCTCTTTCCAACTGTTGTCGAAAAAGCGCCTCGCGCTGCTCCTCATCACCTGCTCCTGCCAGAGAGCCACTGTAGCACACTTCCAACTGCTCAGCGCCACCCGTTAGCTGGCTTTGCAATTCCGCTGCCACGGGGCCCAGTTGGCTGAGAAACTGTTCGCGGTCGGCGCTGATCCGTACTCCGGCTTCAACAAGCTGATTCGTCCACGGCGCCAACCTGGCGCCGTCTACCCTATCTTCGGCCATTTGCTTTAGCAACTCGTTACGCTGCTGCAGAGCCCGCCGATACCGGTGCAAATCAGCCAGATAGCGGGGGCTTATCTGGGCTATCGCCATGTTCAAAAGGCGTCGACGCACCCCGGGCGAGCCTTTAATTATCTCCAGATCATCCGGCGCAAATAACACAGCCGGCGCCTGACCAACCGCCCTGACTACGGAATTAACTACTTGCCCGTCGACCTGCACACCCTTGGCCCCGGTCAAATAGGAGGGTGGCGGCTCACCTTCAGCGTTTGAGCTTTCTTGCCCCCGCAACGCTACTACAATGGCTCGTGGCGGGCCAGTCTCAAACTGGAAGTGCCCGGCGGCGTAGCCCCAGGCTTTTCCCCACTGGACCAACTCGCGGTCGTAGGCAGTGCGGGGAGACTTGGTAGTCGCCAGCAGCAGGATACCCTCAAGCAGACTGGTCTTACCAGTGGCGTTGGGGCCAACAAGCAGGCTCTGCCCTGGCGGCAACTCCAGGGCAAGCTGCTCGTAGCAGCGGAAGTAGCGGAGTTGTAACTTTGATATATACACAGTTAGCCGTTCGCCTTGACTTCTCACTATGTAACGGTAAGCCCCGGTCCTACCGGGC
Source organism: Candidatus Zipacnadia bacterium (assembly GCA_029821255.1). Lineage (GTDB taxonomy): Bacteria > Armatimonadota > Zipacnadia > Zipacnadales > Zipacnadaceae > JALGTD01. Next base: position 4,509 of record JALGTS010000068.1, on the reverse strand, counting down.
CCGGGGCCTGCTGTTAGCCGTTAACTTGCATCGGTCATATTCCATATCCACCACTAGCACCGCCAGAGCTTTGGGGGCTACATTATCTGCATAGGCATAACCACATAGGTATAGTCATCACGGTCAACAGGCTGTACTACCCCTGGCTCCAGGGGACGCGACAAAGCAATTCGCACTTCCTCGCTGCCAGCCGCCTCCAACACGTCCAGAATATATCCAGCGTTAAAAGCCGTCTCAATCGCCTCTCCCTCCAGCTTTGCAGGTACCCACTCCTCAACATGCCCCACATCCGGGCTATCTGCAGTTATCCGCAGCCCCTCCTCACTGGTGTGAAAAACTACGCGATTAGCATCTTCACGAGCCACAATCAGTGCGCGGCGTAGTGCACTCTCCAGCTTTGCCGTGTTCACTGTGATCTTCTTATCTAACTGATCCTCCTGGGGTATAACCTTCTCGTAGTTAGGAAACTCCCCTTCAATCAGCCGAGATTCTACCTTGATCGAGCCGACTTGGAAGCTGACCAAGTGGTCGGAGATAGCAATCTGAACTGGTTCATCCGCTTCGTCATCCAGAATACGCAGCACCTCATTAAGTGCCTTCACAGACACGATTGCTTCCTGAGCCTGGTCAACCGCATTCTCGCTGGTGCGCAGAGCCAGCCGGTAAGTATCAGTAGCAACGAGGCGCAGCTGGGAATCATCCAACGAAAACAACACTCCAGTCAGAATGGGGCGGGTCTCGTCATCAGATGCAGCAAAGGCAGTCTGGCGCAGTAGTTCAGACAACTGGCTCTGTGGCAGGGAGAATTCAGTAGCATCAACTACCTCCGGCAGCATCTGGAAATCATCAGCAGAAACACCCCGAATATCGTAGTTGGCACTGCCACAACTGATAGCTAAGTTATCAGCCTTATCAGCAACCAGCTCAACCTCTCCTCCGGGCAGGCTGGCAGCAATCTGCGTGAGGTAGCGTGCTGGAACGGTAATTGCTCCCTCATCGCTCACTATGGCAGGAATGGTGGCATCAATACTTAAATACTCCAAGTCAGTAGCTACCAGCCGCAGAGTATCATCTTGCGATGAGAGGTAAATATTGTTCTGCACCGGCTGTGTACTACGCCCCGACACGCCACGCCCTACAGTCTGTACAACGTTATACAGCTCGGCTTGTGAGCACTTGGCGCTCAGCATCTATGTTGTTCCTCCTTGCCCTCTATGACAGTACCCGCTCTTTATTTACACAGCCTCTTCAAGTTACTGCGCTATCATGGATACTGCCAAACTTTTATAGAGTTGTCCACGGCTGTACTGTTAAACAGACCTCTTATATGAGTACATATAGTCTTAGTAGTAGTATTGTGGGTTACGTGGAAAAGTGTGCTTAAGCCTGTAAATTCAGCAATGCTGGTGTAGATAACGTTTGGAAATGGCTGGGTACAACTCGGTTAGTTTTGCACAATACCCACACTGTGGTCTATTATGCCTAATCTTCCCCACTTTGTCAACAGCTTATCTACTCGTTAGCAACAGTACAGCAAGTTAGGCCTGGAGACCACTCTTTAGATCATTGATTAGCCACAGCACTTCTTCATCGGTTTCCAGGAGGGCACTGACCTTGTTGTAGGCGTGTAGGATAGTGCTGTGATCGCGGCCACCGAAGAAGTCTCCGATACTAGCCAACGAGTGGTTGGTTAGTTCCCGGGATAGATATATAGCTACTTGGCGGGGCCAGACGATCTCTTGGTTACGCTTCGGCCCCAGCATATCCTCCAGACGGCATTCCATCTGGTCGGCCACATATTCCGCGACTTCTCGTATAGAGACTGTCCTGGGCGCAGCAGCAGTTGAATAGTCGGCGATTAGTTCTTCCACGGTTGCCAGCGTTGGTTGTTCGTTGGTAAGAGAGATCTGGGCACATACTTTGAGCAATGCACCTTCCAGGACCCGGATATTGGACTCGATCTTCTCGGCGATGTAGGTGAGTATCTCACGAGGTAGATCCAGACCTTCGGACCGAGCCTTCTTATCAAGGATAGCGATTCGGGTCTCGACATCGGGGCAGCGCAGGTCGGCGACTATGCCCATCTCCAGGCGGCTGCGCAGCCGATCGTTCATCAATTGCAAATGGCGGGGAGGTGCATCGCTGGCAATTACCACCTGCTTGTTGGTTTCGCAGAGCGTGTTGAATGTGTGGAAGAACTCTTCTTCGGAGGCTGGCCCCTTGATGGCAGCGATAAACTGAATATCGTCCACCAGCCAGACGTCTACGTTGCGGTAGCGACGCCGGAACTGGGCAGTGTGGTTATCGCGCATAGCGGCGATAAGCTGGTTTACGAAGCTTTCTGCTGAGATGTACACCACTTGCAAGCCAGGGTTGTGCTCCACAACTGCATGTCCGATTGCTTGGAGCAGGTGGGTCTTGCCCAGTCCGACCTTGCTATGAATGAAAAGGGGGTTATAGCTCTTACCCGGCGACTTGGAAACCTGCTGAGCAGCAGCATGGGCAAAACGATTGCAGTCTGCTACTACAAAGTTTTCAAATGTATATTTTGGATTTAGGGGTGTACTGCCGAAGCCAGCAGCAACCGGCCTGGCTGGTGCAGTATGAGTCATCGGTGGCTCAAGAGGATTAGCCTCTGGCTGCAGTACTCGCATCTCTACATGCACCGGTTTTTCCATCAGTTCACTCAGACAAGAGCTTATTGCAGGCAGGTGTCTCTCCGCCAGCCAATTGCGCGCAAACTCATTGGCGACCCCTAACAGAAAGGTCTCTCCATCAAACTCCAGTACCTCTGCATTACGGAGGAAACTATCGCAGGCCGCGTGACCTACTCTCTTAGCTAATTGAGGAAGAGCTGATTGCCAAATCTGTGATAGCCCCGATGAGGAAGTCGTTTCAGGCATCCCAACACCTCTGCGTTACAAAAGTGAGGCGGCCAGATGTAGATTGAAGCGCCGGCCGACCTGTGATTCCCGCCTGAGAGGATGCCGCCGGAGTCGGCTACGGAGGTGTGCTTATTGCCTCAAGTTCTGGTGCGTGGTGTGGCTGCAAAGATGGGTGCTAAGTGGTGTTGTGAAGGGCAACTTGCGAGCTGGCCCCCTGGCTTTTCCACAATACTTATCCACAAATGTGGAAAACAGGGACCCTCCCAGACGTTATATGAGTATAACACAAATCAAAACTAATGTAAAGGGGAAAACTCGGCAAATTCCAAAATTACCAGAAATTTCTTCGCGAACCTATGCTTACGCAGCCGAGTACTCTCCACCAGCTGCTGTGAGTGAGGTACTACGTATAGCACTTATATTACCTTGGTTTTAACCATATAAGAGACTTCGGCACCAGGATTGTGCTTCTCTGCAAAGCCAGCTGTGATGAACAGATCAGTTCTTCTGCCCTGTGGCTGTTGACCTATTATTATGCCTTGCCGCCGTGTTGCCTTGTGGAAAACTTTGGGGAAAACCCTGCCCGAACTGTGGATAACCTAACAGGTTGGCGGGTAATTTGGGTTGCTGGTAGCAAGCTGCTGTACTACTGATAAGGGCGCTGTAACCAGAGAGCTGTCCTGCTTGATGAACACGACACGATACATACAAGGCTGAGGTAGCACTGCTGGGGATAATATACTTCGTTGGCGCTTGGCCCCTCCACAACCTCTCCGTAGCCGGGTTAAGACTCAGCTTAAGAAAACCGATATCACATCAGGAGGGATTTGGCTTTAGAGGGTGAATGTAGCTATTGCGCAACGATAATAACTATTATAGCAGACAGACCCCTGATGCTATGGGAACGTCAACGGCGCACCGCTCGCCTGCCACCCCTGAGTGGGAGCGGGTAAGAGAACTTTATAAGCAGCCTAATCCCGCTCCAGGCGAGATAGTCGGGCGGATTGTGGCTGCACTCAGCCCCGCCACCCGCCAGCAGATGCGCGGGCCCAGCGTGGTCTACGGCCTCGATGCCCTGATTTCGGGTAGTTACCAAGTGGCTACCCAGGGCCTTGCTGAGTTGCTATCTGGTGCTCAGGCCTTCGCCGTTGCCCCGGTCGTATCTTTGGCCGCTCTGCTGCGTGATCAGGCCCAGCAGCGTATCCTCGCTGCCCAGGCCAGTTCGCGGTTTGGCGAACTGGCGCTGGATGCTCTAGGCAATACCGTCATGGAGGTAGCTGCAGGGGGACGAGGTATCCTCCAGGCCGAGGCTGCCCAGGTTGAGGCTAACTTCGGGCGCTATTTCACCGAACAGAACCTCTTCACACTTGGCGAACGATTCTTGGGTCACGACTTTGACCAGGTCTTCCGCTACTTTGTCTCTCGGGATATCGGCGACTTCGTGGGCACGGAGGCCTTTCCCTCGGTCAGTCACAGTTCCCGACTGCTTGACGAGGTAGCCCGCTACTGCCGTGAGACCACTGCTGCCGTCAGCCTGGCTGACTTTGCAGAAGAGCTTCACCAAACAGTGCAATTGCCTATCCCCGAGCGCATCGCGAGGCTTGAGCCAGTGGTTGCTGAGGGT
>JALGTS010000067.1 GCA_029821255.1 Candidatus Zipacnadia bacterium | reverse complement strand
TGTTTTGCCTGGCACACAGTTAAGAGCTGGCTATTGTCTGGCTGCCGGGGGAGGATTCGAACCTCCGATAACTGATCCAGAGTCAGTCGTGATACCCCTTCACCACCCGGCAGCGTCGCTGACTATTTTGGCACATATTTCTGAGGCTGTCAAGACCGTCTGTCAGCCTGGGTAGTTGTCCACTATATTCTGTGGCAGGCTGCCACGCTTGCTGACCGAGATGGACCTGTTCTTGACTGACATCGCGGGCAGCGGGTATGATAGCCAATGGTTGTCAAGCTCTTCTGGTTTGTGCGGTAACGCAATACAACCTGAGTTCGGTGAAAGGAACTTCACAATGATTCATGTGGGCATAGTTGGTTTTGACACAAGTCATGTTGTTGAGTTTACTAAGAGGATTAATCACATTAATATTGAGCAGGAGCAGTGGGTGGAGGGGGCCCGGATTGTGGCTGGCTTCCCGGGCACCTCAAAGATAACTGATGATGAAACATTGGCCAAGTACACTGAGACCTTGGCTGGCTATGGCGTGGAGGTGGTTGATACCCCGGAAGATCTCCTTGGCAAAATTGACGCAGTGATGGTTGAGTTTCAGAGCGGCATCGTTCATCTGGAGTACGCAAGGCCGTTTCTGGAGGCGGGGGTGCCCACCTTTGTCGACAAGCCGTTCACCTGTTCGGTTGCCGAGGCCCGGCAGTTGGCTGAACTGGCCGAGGCGAATAATGTTCCGCTGTTTTCGTCTTCGTCGCTTCGCTACGCCCTGGAGATTCAGCAGTTGCAGGCTGAAAAAGAGCAGACCGGACGAGTTATTGGGGCAATGGCCTACAGTCCGGCAAAGTTGCACTCCCAGAATCCGGGGCTGTTTCACTATGGCATTCATGCTGTGGAGACGCTCTATGCATTGATGGGGCCGGGTTGTGAGCGGGTGTGGTGTGTATATGAGGATGATGCCGAGGTTGTGGTAGGACGCTGGGCGGATGAGCGCATCGGTAGTATTCGGGGCACCCGCGGTGGCCCTCATGCCTACGGATTTACGGCATGGTGCGAGAAGGAGGTGCGCGCCCACTCGATTAACGCCAGTTATATTTATCGGGAGTTGCTCAAGAAGGTTGTGGGGATGTTTGAGTCGGGTGTTGCGCCGCTGGATATTGAAGAGACCGTAGAGATTGTGGCATTCATTGAGGCGGCGGCCAAGTCTGCCCAGAATAGTGGTCAGGTTACCCCTTTGTTTGACTGATAGCCCAGGTTGGTAAGAAAGGCGGGTCGGTTGTGACGCATCGCGAGCGTTTTTTGCGGACTTATCGGTTTCAGCCAATAGATCACGTACCGGATATGGAGTTTGGCTACTGGGCCGAAACCCTGGTCCGGTGGCACCATGAGGGTCTGCCGCAGCAAATTGACAGTGATGAGAAGGCTAATAAATACTTCGGCTTTATGCCGTTTGCAGATATGCCGATGAGTAAATGGCATCACTTGGGATTGCTTCCGGCCTTCGAGTCCCGGGTAATCGAAGAGACGGATAGGTATAAAGTCATTATTGATGGAGAGGGAGTGACCTGCCAGATTTACAAAGATGGGACCTCCACTATTCCCCATTACCTGGATTGGTCGCTAAAGACCCCTGATGACTGGGTAGCCTTCAAAGAGCGTCTGAATCCGGACGATCCGGCGCGCTATCTGGACGACTATGACGAAGTGAGCAAAAAACTCAATAACTCTTCGGCTCCCGTGCAGGTTCCTGCTGGTAGTCTGTTTGGCCGTCTTCGTAACTGGATGGGCTTTGAGAATATTGCGATTGCTATAATGGAGCAGACCGAGTGGGTTGAGGAGATGATGGAGCACCTCACACAGCTCTATGTCACAGTCCTGGGGCGCATCGCCCAGCATGTGCATATTGACTGCGCTATGTTCTGGGAAGATATGTGCTTTAAGGGAGGGCCGATGATTTCGCCGAAGCTGTTCCGCCAGCTGATGACGCCCCGCTACAAGCGGATTACCGATGTGCTCAAGAAAGCCGGCTGCGAGGTCTTCATTGTGGACTGCGACGGGGACATCACCCAGCTTGTTGAGCACTGGCTGGCCGGTGGAGTCAATTGTATGTTCCCGCTGGAAATAGCTGCTGGTACTGATCCGTTTGAGATGCGTGAACGCTTCGGGCGCGAGGTGTTGTTGATGGGTGGAGTTAACAAGCGGGAGCTGACCAAAGACAAGGCAGCAATTCGCGCGGAGGTTGACCGTATCGTGCCACTGGTCGAGCAGGGCGGCTACATCCCTCACGTGGATCATCGCTGTCCGCCCGATGTGAGCTACGAAAACTATCTGTACTACCTGCAATACAAGCGCGAAGCTCTGGGCATTCCTGACCCGTGGGCCGACGGTCCGCCTGACCCGGACTCACTATAGTTAGTGGGGGGGACACCCGATGGGCAATATTTTCTGGCGAGGATTAAGCAGTTTGCCGATGCTGGCTGATGTGGAGACGCGATCAATATCCGCGGAGAATTCTGAAGGTGCTAAAGGTGGCGGTGCAAAGGCAGACCCTGCCGGGGAAGGGCCAGCCCGCGAGCTGGGCCGGGGCTGGAAAGTCCGGCCCTGTATCACGCTTCCGGCAGAGTCAACCACCTCGCTGGCGGAAATTGACGGCCCCGGCGTCATTCAGCATATCTGGATGACCACGCGCCAGCAGGCTTACCGGGATTGTGTGCTGCGGATCTTCTGGGACGGCGAGGATAGTCCCTCGGTGGAGGTGCCGCTGGGGGACTTCTTCTGCAATGGCCACGGCCTGCGCTGCAATGTCAACTCGTTGCCGGTGGCGGTCAATCCCAGTGGCGGATTTAACTGTTACTGGCCGATGCCTTTTAACGAAGGTGCCCGGATCACCATTGAAAGCCAACACCCCGAGCCAATCGACGGATTCTTCTACCAGATTACCTACGCGCTGGGTGAGATCCCTGAAAACAGCGCCTACTTCCACGCCCAGTGGCGGCGTTCGGTGACTACGCGGGAGCTGCCCGAACATACAATTATTGACGGAGTGAAGGGCAGAGGACAATATGTGGGCACGTACTTGGCCTGGACGCAGTTCTCCGATGGCTGGTGGGGGGAGGGAGAGGTCAAGTTCTACATTGACGGCGATGAGAAGTTTCCAACTATCTGTGGCACCGGCACCGAGGACTACTTCGGCGGCGCGTGGGGATTTGCCGGCGAAACATACTCAACCGCGTTTCTTGGCTATCCCCTCTATCATAGGGAGGAGGGCAAGGTTCCCAAGCACGGGCTGTACCGCTGGCATATAATGGACCCAATTCGCTTCAACGAAGACCTGCGGGTGACCATACAGGCGCTGGGCTGGTGGCCGGATGGGGTTTATGAGCCGCTGACCGATGATATCTGCTCGGTAGCGTACTGGTATCAGCACGAACCGCACGCTGCATTCCCGCAGCTTCCCGCCCGTCGCCAGCGCCACCCACGGCTGTAGGTGGCTGGTTGATGTTCCTTTGAGTGCGTTGAGCTTGGCTTATGTTTCTTTACTTCGCGAGCGGTTAGTGATTGTACTGACGTGCCGATGGGGGATAGTGATAAGTTGGCCGTCGGGAGTGCGCAGGCGTGTGTGGCGCAGAGTTATCTGGTCAACGACTCCCTCCAACTCGCCGATTACCACCTCGTCGCCCTCGCTGTAGATGTGGTCGTATAGGATCAAATATCCGTTAAGGGCATCGCGCAGGGGACCGTTTGCTATTACTAAGCCGATGGCTAACAGCGCCAGGCCCATTGGTAGTAGTTCGGCAGCAGTATTCAGCCGGAAGATGCGCAGGATCATCAGCACTGCTATGGTGTAGAGCACCATACGCACAACCACTGTAGGAGCTCCCACCAGCAAGCGGCGGCGCCGTACCCGCGCCGAAGGATCGGCCCCCGCATCCCGCACCAGTACTGGTCCCAGTCGCCGGCGAATCCAGCGGGTAATCAGCCATGCGAGCAACTCGAAGATCGCTGCAATGAGTATTGCGCGGACGATCTGGGTAGTGATCCCCGACATCCATATACGGCGGAAGAAAGCAAAGAACGGTTCCATTCTCACGATTCCTCCTCAGAATAGTTTGTGTCGGCGACATCAGACTTCAGCAGCTGGCGGAGGCGCTCTTCTTCCTGCATGCGGCGCCGAATGGCCCGCGCACGAGCCAGCCGAGTAATGACGGCGGCGACGAACAGTACAACAATTGCAATCCATACCCAGTTGTCCAGTATGTGCGGGCTACGCTGAGGCAGATAGACGCGTGCAATCTGGCGTAGCCACTGCTCTTCTAACTGGCCGATGGGCATCTGGTAGGTGCGAACCAGCGCCCGTTCTACCTCGCCGACATTACCAAGTTCTTCCAGAAAGCCGCTGAGACCTGCTTTGCCCTCCAGCGATGATAGGTAATCAACCAGTGTGTAGCTTTGGGCGTAAGCCAGCGAGACCTGTTGAGGAGAGCCGGTGAAGGCCGCCTCCAGTTCGTTGATGTGCAGCAGTTTGCCGTCTGCAGCCGCCTGCCCTAAAAGCTCGCGCTCCTCCATAGGCAGATCGCCAGTGGCATACTTGGCCAGGCCTTCGTGCAGCCAGCGCGGAGCGACGGCACCAGTCTCATCAAGCTTACGCTGGAGTAAGATATGCAGTATCTCGTGGGCGACCAGTTTGCCAATGCGTACTGGGCCAATGGCTTTGACCACCACCCGGTTCTGGCGCGGCAAGGCTCGTCCCTGCACCCAGGGATCATTTCTTTGGCCAGTCTGTTCGTCGAACTCCTTGTTCGTGTGGCACAGGTCAATATGAATCCGTTGCTCAAGCTCCAAATCCAGCGTGTATTTGAGGCGGGCGATTGCCTGCGTGCCGGCCTGAAGAGCAATTTCAGCCTGCTGTTGGTCAGCCGGCCAGTAGGCAATACGCAATTCATCGTTGCCCTGCACCAGGCGAGTGCCCTGCTGGGCTGACGAGTTGCTGGCTGCATAAACCGTGAACAGAACAATTCCAATTAGTGCTGTCCACTTTGTGTCAGTCACTTACTCTCGCCTCGCTGGTAGTGAGCCGAGGCCCAGGCCGGACACTGCGCCCGCGAGCGGCACCAGCGGCAGTGCTGCCCCTTCCGGGTGGGGAAGTCTTGGGCGGAGTGGACCTCGTCAGCCAGTGCAACAATCTGTTCGCGTAACCACTGGCGCTGGCCGGCATCAATGTCGGCGATAATTAGCCGTTGGCGGCGTAGCGCATAGATTGCTGTTTGGCACTGCGCGGGTGCGTAATACTGGCTACCCAAAAGCAGCAATAGGCCTGCGGAGAGGTCTTGGGCCAAGGCGGCTGGCCCGGGGGGGCTGGCGCTGGTTTTATAGCGCAGCAGTGTAATTATCCCGTCATCATCACGGTCTACGCGATCGGCTACAGCGACGAAATTATGTCCGGCAATCTCTCCGGTTAGCCTCAGATCCACAGCAATGGTCTGGTTGGGCGAATTATGGTGTTTTTGGTAGTAATCGGTGAGCATCCTGATGCCGCGGCGGTGCAGTTGGCTCTCTTCCAGACTATCGGCGCACAACTCCCCCTGCCAATGCTCCGCGAAGAAGTCCAGCAGCCTTTGCTGGCTAATCTGTTGAGGCCCGCCTTGCTGGTAACAGTCAATCAAAGCTCTCCGTATGACCTCTTGCAATGCCGCTGGCCCTCCGATAAACTTGCGGGCTTGAGAGGGAGCAACCGAAAGCGACAACAGATACTTCTGCGGGCATAACTGGAAGTCTTGAAGGTTACGCGCCGTCAGTGGTCGCTGCTGCGGATGTTTAGCAGTCAGGTGCAGTCTGTTGTTCATAGTTGCCTGACGTGCCCGGATGCTGGATAAGTTAGCTAAGTCGGCAAAGCTGTCTTTATTCGCGTCTATTATAGCGGGCCAGGACCGTTGATGTCCAATGATCGGTGCGGAGGGATTTCTGTGGCCAGGGAGGTAATTTATGAGGAGTAGACAATTATCCGACAGTAGACAGGGCAGCGGAATTGTCACAGCCGTGCCATGAGATTACATTGGGAGGTAACTTTAATGGCTGATTCTGTAATTGCCGCACAGTTATATACCTGTCGTGACTTCACTAATACTCTGGAAGAGCTGGATGAGACCTTTAGGAAGATAGCACAGATTGGCTACGAAGCCGTTCAGCTTTCGGCGATCGGTGCCGAGCACACTGCCGAGCAGATGAAGGAATTACTGGACCGGCATGGCCTTGTCGCCTGCTCCACCCACACTGACTTTGCTGACCTGCGAGATAATCCTGAGAAGCACGTTGCCTATCACCAGACAATTGGAGCTGAATATACCGCTACCGGTGGCTGGGAGAAAGACTTAGCGAGCGAAGCCGACTGGATTGCTTTTGCCCATGAGGCCAATGAGGTAGGCCGACGGCTGAAGGCGATGGGATTGAACCTAAGCTACCATAACCATAGCCATGAGTTTGAGAAGTTCGGCAAGCGCACGGCGATGGAGATTTTCTACCAAGAGACGGATCCGGAATTCGTTTTTGCCGAGATTGATACCTACTGGGTGCAGCACGGCGGGGCCAGTCCGGTGGTCTGGATCAAGAAGCTGGCCGGCCGCTTGCCGCTGTTGCACCTGAAGGATATGGCAATGCGCGGCCGTGAGCAG
>JALGTS010000066.1 GCA_029821255.1 Candidatus Zipacnadia bacterium | reverse complement strand
CTAACGCTGCCTCGAAGGCCGCTTTGGCTTCTTTGAATTTACCGGCTTCGTATAACTCTAAGCCGCGCTGGAAGTCATCAGGGTTTGATGTCTGGGCGTAACTAACACTGCCAACCAGCACCACGGCCAAGATTACCACGACGAGATTCAGATCTACCTTCATTTCTCTGGCACCCCCATTATCAGGTTCGGTGGCTCGAGCCGACAAACCTATTCAATGACATAGGCAATGTCCTCACGACGGCACAGCTTGCCTGCAGCCTGCACAATTGCCGCAGCATCTATGCCCACATCGGCATGCAGACGTTCGACGTCCCCAAAGGTAATAAACTCATCGGGCACCCCCAAGCGCACCAGTCTCACATTGTTTTGGCCACGGTCACAAAGCAACTCGGCCACTCCAGAGCCAAAACCACCTGCCCTCACATTGTCTTCCACCGTTATGATTACCCCAATCTCCTGGGCGAGGTTGAGGATCAGCTCTTCGTCCAACGGCTTGACAAAACGAGCATCAACGACAGTAGCATCAATACCCTGTTCGCTGAGCACTTCCGCCGCCTCCAGAGCCGCCGCAACACAGTTGCCCACAGCAAGCACTGCTATGTCATTCCCCACACGGCGCACTTTGGCCTTCCCTACCGGCAACGGCTCCAGTGGCGTCTTCTCATCAGCCTCTGGACCACAGCCCCGCGGATAGCGCAGCGCAACTGGGCCATCGAGTGTCAGAGCTGTCGCCAGCATGCGCCGCAACTCTGCTTCGTCTGACGGAGCCATTACCGTCATATTAGGGATATGCCGCAAATAGCTCAAATCGAAAACGCCGTGATGAGTCGGGCCATCCGGACCGACTATGCCAGCACGGTCTACCGCAAAGATCACAGGAAGACTCTGCAAGGCGACATCATGGATAATCTGATCATAGCCGCGCTGCAGGAAGGTAGAATATATGGCTACAATCGGGCGCATGCCCGCGGCTGCCAAGCCCGCCGCGTAGGTGACAGCATGCTCTTCAGCCATACCCACATCAAAGCACCGGCTAGGGAATAACTTCTTAAACTGGTTTAGCCCAGTCCCATCCAGCATCGCTGCTGAAATGGCTACAATTCGCTTGTCAGTCTCGGCCAACTCGCAGACCGTCCGCCCCAACACCTCACCGAAAGTAGGCTGCTGCCGCGAAGAGATGGTCTCGCCATTCTCCGGCAGAAACGGACTGGTCCCGTGGAACTGCCGGGGATTATCTTCCGCCGGCTCGTAGCCCCGTCCCTTTTGCGTCACTATATGAACCAGGACAGGTCCTTTAATGCGTATAGCATAGCGGAACAGACTGCTCATATGAGCTATGTTGTGGCCGTCAATAGGCCCCAAGTAAGTAAAGCCAAACTGCTCAAAGAGCATCCCCGGCACAACCAGTTGCTTGATGCCCAGTTTAATTCGGTCCAAAGCCTGCATCATATCATCGCCCATCGGGACGCGCTGCAACAGGCGGAGGGCATCCTCGCGGGCCCGGCGGCTGGCCGGATGCAGCGTCGCCCGCAGCTTGGCTAAATACCCGGACATCGCCCCGACATTACGACTGATGCTCATCTCATTATCATTGAGCACAACCAGCAGGTCGCGCTGCTGTTCGCCGGCCTGATTGAGCGCCTCCAGGGCCAGCCCCCCCGTGAGCGCACCATCGCCGATAACTGCTACAACGGTCTCATCCCCGCCGCGCAGGTCGCGGGCAGTCGCAAAGCCCAGCGCTGCGGAGATAGAGGTACTGCCATGACCAGCCCCGAAGGGGTCGTGAGGGCTTTCCTGACGCCTGGTAAAGCCGGAAAGCCCACCGTACTGGCGCAGATTAGCAAATTCTTCCTGCCGGCCGGTTAGCAGTTTGTGAGCATAGCACTGATGTCCTACGTCCCAGATAATCTTATCCGCCGGCGAGTTAAGCTCACGGTGCAGAGCTATGGTCAGCTCCACTACCCCCAAGTTAGGAGCCAAATGCCCGCCAGTCCGGGCGGTGGTTTCAATGATCCGCTTGCGGATTTCTCCAGCCAGCGTGTGCAATTGACTTAGCGACAGGGATTTCAGATCAGCCGGCGATTGTATATTGTCCAACAGTTCACTCATAGTTCAGCTGCTCAAAGAGCGACTCTTCCTCCTCTTCGGACTCCTCCTGAGGTATATATTCTTCAATCTTAGCCTCGGCCTCGCTCAGCCGGCGCTCACACAGTTGCTTCAGAGCCATGCCTCTTTGAAACTTTTCCACAGCTTCCTCCAGAGATAGCTCACCTTCTTCCAGCTCGGCGACAATCTCTTCAAGCTGGGTTAGAGCTTCCTCGAATTTCAGGTCTTCCCCGGATTCTTCCATAATAGTATCCTATTCGGCCTTAGTCAGCGCTGACTTTGGTAACATCGGCGAATATATTCCCATCGGTTACCGTCACACACACCGGCTCACTTCGCTGGACTGCTGTCACCGATTTGACCACCGCACCATCACGCCCTCGCCGACAAATAGCATAGCCCCGCTCTAATACTGCAGCCGGGCTAAGCGCCATCAGCGCCGTACTTGACTTTTCCAACCGGCGATGCCAGTCTGAGACTAGCTCTTCAAGCTTCCTGGTCAGTGCGGCAGTCGCCTCATCAAGCCGCTGCTGCAAAGGCTCGAGCAGTATCTGTGGTCGGCGTATTGCCGGACGGTCGGCAGCAGCGGCCAGCCGGTTGCCAGCTTGTCGCAGCCGGGCCAGCAGCCCGCCTCGCAGCCGCTTACCCATAACCTTCAGATTTTCCAGAAGTTCACATCGGTCGGGCACTACCATCTCTGCCGCCTCAGAGGGCGTAGCCGCCCTGACATCAGCGACATAGTCGGCGAGGGTAAAATCCGTCTCATGACCGACAGCACTAACCACCGGAATCGGGCAGGCAAAGATCGCCCGGGCCACAGACTCTTCATTAAAGGCCCACAGATCTTCCAGCGAGCCCCCACCACGCCCAACAATAATCACATCCAGCTCTTTGCAGCGGCCGGCTGCTTGCAACGACCGCACGATACTGCCAGCGGCTGCCTCTCCCTGGACTACTGTAGGAAACTGTACAATCTTAGCTTGCGGATAGCGACGAGTGATTATGCGGACCATATCCCGCAGAGCTGCTCCAGTCGGCGAGGTACAAATCCCCACCGCTCGCGGAAAGCGAGGCAGCGGGCGTTTGCGCGCAGGCTCAAACAGACCTTCAGCCTCCAGCTTTCTTTTCAGCTCCTCTAAGCGCACAGCCAGTTCCCCAGCACCGTCGGGCCGCATAAAGCGTACAATTAGCTGGTAGCGCCCGGCCCGCTCATAGACTGTCACATTGCCACCGGCCAGCACCTGCATACCCTCTTCCGGCACAAAATCCAGCCCCTGAGCCACACGGCGAAAACAGACACAGCTAAGCTGGCTATCCGCGTCTTTCAGCGAGAAGTATAGATGGCCCGAGCGGTGACTGGTAAAGTTGGATATCTCGCCACGCACTACCACCTGCTGGAGCACTTCATCACGATCCAGCAGCTGTTTAACGTACGCAGTTACTTCAGAGACACTAAGAATAGGTTGTGGCATACTCTCAGAAGAATAGATCCTCAGGCTATTTGCACCTACTTCGAGCGGGAGAGCCGATATCTCTTCTACCCAACGGACAACTATCCAACCCCTTCAACCTGTTCCCGCGCCACTGCCCCCAGAATGCCATTGACAAATTTGCTGGATTCTTCCGTACCATACTCCTTGGCCAGCTCGACCGCTTCGTCAATAGTAACCCCCACTGGCACCTGAGGCATATACAGCATCTCAGCCAAGGCTATGCGCAAGATGTTGCGATCTACCGCCGGCATCCGCGATAGTGCCCAGCCCTCTGCATACTGGCTGATCAGTTCGTCTATTGAGAGGGAGTGGGCAAAATATTGCTCAGCCAGGCGACATCCGTAGCTTTCTATTTCCCCACGGAGCTTTTCAGCCTCGTCGCTATCAAGAGGCCATTGCTCGATTAACGCATCCAATATCGTGCCAGCTTGCTCAAAAATTTGTTCGGAGCCTTGCCTACTAATGTCTCCTGCAAAGACCAACGCCAAGCACAGTTCGCGCGCCCGTCGTCGGGCACCAATCTGACCTGTTCGCGATGTTCCGGAGGAGTCGGGCATATCTATTGCCTGTCAAATGCCGCTGCCGATCAGCCCCGCTCACACCAGGGCCAAGTACCCTCGCTGGCCAAGTAGAACCTGCCAATCACTGCCCCCAACACCGTGGTGAACAGCACAAATAGACCGGCCGCCGCTCCGCTAACAACAAAAACAATCCCGATGCCCAGCCCAAATGCTGCGCCTATGGTGGTGGCTATCGCGGTGATGAGAATGTTAACCCATGCCGATGACTCAGCAGACTTTTCTGAGCCCTTCATAGTAGCTGGCCTCCTTGATCTAATCCATGCACCGTTCAATAAAGTTAATGTCCACTTCCCCGCGCCGAAAATAGGCGTTACCCAGAATACGCAGATGATAGGGGATGGTGGTCCTAATTCCCGTAACCTGGGCTGCGCTCAGTGTGGCTTCCATGCGGGAAATAGCTGCGGGGCGATCCTGTCCCCAGCAGACGACTTTGGCGATCATAGGATCGTAATAAGATGAGACCTCGCTGCCACTGATGACGCCGGTGTCCACTCTGACGCCGGGACCACTGGGAAAATTCCACTGTTCAATACGGCCCGGAGAAGGGGCGAAGCCCCTATCCCCGTCAGCAGCCATAATACGGCATTCAATAGCGTGACCATTGAACCAGATCTGGCCCTGTTCACAACTGAGCTTTTCGCCGGCAGCGATACGGATCTGTTCTTTGACGATGTCTACACCAGTGAGCATCTCGGTGACGGGATGCTCAACCTGGATACGGGTATTCATCTCAATGAAGTAGAAACGCCCCTTAGAATTCAGCAAGAATTCCACTGTCCCAGCATTGCGATAGCCGACTGCCTCAACCGCCCGTATTGCTGCCTCTCCCAGCTTGCGGCGAATGCTGCGCGAAACAGCCAAGCACGGCGATTCTTCTAAGAGCTTCTGGTGACGATACTGTATCGAGCAGTCACGTTCGCCCAGATGGACGACATTGCCGTGGTTGTCAGCCAATATCTGGACTTCCAGATGGCGGGCATTCTCCATATACCGTTCAATGTAGAGCTCCCCGTTGCCAAAGGCGCTGCGAGCCTCACTGCTTGCCTGTTCCAGGGCAGTGCTCAACTGCTCGGGATTATGAATTATCCGCAAGCCCCGCCCCCCACCACCGCGGGCGGCTTTAACCATAACCGGATAACCCAAGTCATCGCAAATCTCGCGGGCCTCGCGCAGGTCACGAACGCCGTTGGCACTACCCGGCACCACCGGCACACCAGCATCGCGCAGTGTGCGGCGGGCTCGCGCCTTGTTACCCATACTATCTATAACTTCGGCCGGCGGACCAATGAAAACGATTCCACAGGCCTCGCAAGCCTCCGCGAAATTAGGATCCTCCGACAAATTACCATACCCGGGATGAATGGCATCGGCACCGGTAATAAGCGCAGCGCTAATAATATTAGCGCTATTCAAGTAGCTGTCAGCATTGGGGGCCGGCCCTACGCAGACGGCCTCATCAGCCATCTGTACGTGTAGGGAGTTGGCATCCGCCTCAGAATAGATGGCCACGGTCTTTATTTTAAGCTCGCGGCAAGCTTGAAGTATCCGACAAGCAATCTCGCCGCGATTTGCTACCAGGACCTTCTCAAACATACCTTCTCCTTCGCGCAGTAACCTACCCGCCAATCCCGCGGATAGTAGCTCCCCAATAACGAGCTAATAATTCTCGTGTCCAGGAGTCGGACACCATACTCGACCGGTTCGCGGATCATAGCGGTACTCATAACCACTAACCGGACAACGCAGCGGTAGGCCCCAGGCTGGGTCCAACCGAGCTGGGTTACTGCCCTCCATAGCCTCCATCTGGATCATCTGACGCAGTTGTCTTAAGTTGTTTTGACACGCAACGCTCTCGGCCTTCTGAACGGCTTTTCCCAACGTTGTCTGCGCCGCCCCCTCAAACTTCGGTTCTACCTCTTCTCCCTTGCCCCGCATTCCAAAATAGAGGGCAGCCAGGCCCACAAGCACTACCATAACCATGAGCAACTCAACGAGCGCAAATCCCCTACCATGCGCCGTCCATTGGTGAGAATTGCTATTCATTTGCCTGACCTTCCTCCGATGGCACAATCCGCAGCAAAATGTCTCCATATTGCACCGGCGAGTTGTCCTCCGCAACAATCTCAACTACCTGCCCATTCACCGGACTTATCACATCCGTCCACTTCCCGAGAGCCTCAACAGCTCCAATAACCTGACCTGCGGCGACCTGAGCACCACACTCAACGGCCAGTTGCTCATCATCTTCCCGGGTAAGATGAAAAGTACCAACCAGCCGGGCCTTCACCGGCACTGTTTCAACTTCAGCACCAGGTAGCTCTACCTGCTGCCCCGCCTCTTGAGCTATCAGGCCAGCAGAGGTTTCAGCCTCTACCTGCCCCTCACCACTTCCGCGCCGGATACGAATAAAGCTATTGCCCTCCCGCCAACAGATCTCAGCAGCCGACGACTGTTTGAGAATTTCTACTAACTCTTCTATCCGATCGCGATCCATCGCAGTCAATCACAACCAATCAGAGCTGCGAGGCT
>JALGTS010000065.1 GCA_029821255.1 Candidatus Zipacnadia bacterium | reverse complement strand
TCTGTTATTTCCTTACAGGTCTACAAACTCCTCATACAATGTCAGCCAGCGCTCTGGGGGCTTAGCAAGCAAATAGGAGCATAGGAGCGACTGCCCGCGGCTGAGGTGAGGTTGGCGGTAGGTAAAGCCGGGACTATTGTTCCTTTTCCTTGAACATCTGGATAGGCGACATTTGTTCGGGTTTTTCTTGGCGCAGCACCTGGGTAGCAACTGGTGCGACATCTTTGCCCAGGGCGATGCCTATCTCTGCAACTTTGCGTCGCGCCAGATCATCTAATGCAGCGTTGTCAGCAGCCCGTTGCCAGGCCGTGAAGGCTTCCTCCAATCGGCCTGCTTCTTCCAATATGTGGGCACGCAGATGCAGGCCGATGGTGTCGCGTGGGTCGATCTCCAGGTACTTGTCTATCAGATGGAGTGCTCCGTCGTAGTCACCAGCTTCCAGCAACCGCCAGGCTGGCAGATAACGTTCGCGGATGGTGAGTGTTGCCCCCCGCGCAATCTGATCATTGGGATCCCGTTTTAGGCAGTAGTCGTACCAGTCAAGAGCCTTAGGGATATCGGGAAGCCTCTCGTAGCCGTGAGCGATCAGCCGGTCAATATAGGCAGGATGAGGCATATGTAAGGCGGCGCGGAACCACTTGGCGGCTTGCTCGTAGTCATCAAGCTTGTCAAAGTAGGTCCAGCCCAGTTCAATGAATAAGTCCACCTCTTCAGGGTTCCAAGAGATCCCTTCTTTCAGTGCGGAGATAGCCTTGTCCAGCAAGATAGCACGCTCCCTGGGATCATCAGTTTCTACATAGAGGTTGTAAGCCATATGCCAAGCAGCAATTCGCCATGGTTCAATCCAGTGGGGGTCCAGCAGGGTAGTGCTGCGCATGATTTGGAGGCAGTCGTACCAGGTACCTTTGCCCTGGTGCCAGAGGGTGTGGACTTTGGCCCACATCATGGCTGCGGCCACTTCACGGAACCCTCCCAGGACTGCCCCGATCATCACCCCGGTCAGCGCGGTGGGGTCGAAGTCAACGATCTTTGTCAGCGGCATCGGCCGCTTTACCCCCAGGACCAGCCGCTGGTAGCGAATCCGTTCGCGCAGAGGAATTGAGCCAGCAATTAAAGCGACGACTACTATCAAGATGACGGCCTTGTAACTGCGGGAAAGTCTCATACCTTTAACCCTTTCCGTCAGCCAAGCTTACACCTCGCGTTCGTTGAAGACCAAGTAGCCTATCATTAATATTATCACCACGTAGATGATGGCCTGCCCAGTGACGTTGCCCAACAAGCTCCATGGAACAAAGTTGTCTTTCAATATACTTTCCCGGATGTCGAATATCTCGAAGTGAGGCAAGATGCGGTACAATACTCCAAACACAATTGACGAAGCTGTGTCGGCACCATGCTCGGGGCTAGCCAGCTCGCGCAGGAAATCGGCCATTTGGCCCACAAAGTAGATGAAGAAAGAGAAGATTGAGGCCAGGACCCATGAGAATATAGCGGAGGCAACTACTGCGATTGCCGTAAGCACCAGCAACTCAAAGCAGGTCAGGCCAATAGCCTTGAGGATATTGGGGGCCATAAACTCCATTGAAATTGTGGGGCCCTCTTCCGGAGACATCTCGCGGAATTGCGGGGCTTTAATTGTGTAGACGATCACAAAGGCCAGCCCCATGAGTGCCACGTTAGTAATGACAGTAGCCACTCCGCCAAAGAACTTGCCTAATAGGAACTGGGCACGGGTCACCGGCTTGGCCAGTAGCGTGTGAATTGTCTGCTTCTCCAGCTCGTCTGGGATTAGCCGGACGCCTACGAATATTGCGATTAGCATGCCAAAGAAGCGAATAGCGCCCAGTCCTATATCTATCAGCATCTTCAGTTCGGCTCCGGGCTGCAGGTAGGTGAAGGCCCATGACGAGCCGATGATGAGAATAGCAAACACTAAAATGCCATTCAGGAAACGACGCCGCAGCGCTTCATGGAAAGTTGCTTTGGCGATTCGCCAGATTGCGCTCATTCGGGGATACCTCCTACTGCATCGATGAAGACCTCTTCAAGAGTCAGTCGCTGGGGGACTATCTCTACTAACTGCGCACCTTTGTCAACCATCTCTTTAGCCGCTGCCGCCGCTGATTGTTGGTCATGAAACGCCGCCATATACTGTTCGCCTTCGGAGTCAACCCGCTCGGCCACCGATTGCAGGCGTTGTACGGAGTCCTGATCCAGGTTGCGGAAGGTAGCCACGTAGTTGCCGTTTTCAGCAGTTAGGAGTTCCTCCATTGAACCCTGGCGACAAACCACTCCTTTGTTGAGAATGGCTACTGAATCACAGAGCGACTCCATCTCCTTGAGCAGGTGTGAACACAGGAAAATGGTCTTTCCTTCGTCTCGCAGCTGCATGAGAACCTCGCGAATCTGAATTGCACCTATCGGATCCAGCCCAGAGGTTGGCTCGTCGGCTAATAGTAGGTCGGGATCATTGATGAGTCCCTGAGCCAGGCCGATTCGCTGTAGCATACCGCGGGAGTAGTGGAGGGTTTTGCGCTCGCGCCGACTCCACATCCCAACCAGTTTCAATAAATACTCAATGCGATCTTCAAGTTCCGTTCCGCTCATCCCGAAGAGGCTGCCATAGAAGCGCAGCAACTCTACAGCATTGAGGTGATCATAGAAGTATGGCCCTTCGGGGACGAAGCCGATACGCTCCTTGTAGCTAAGACTCCCCAAGGGATGGCCAAAGATTTCACCAGACCCGGAAGTCGGAAATACCAGCCCCAATAGCAGTTTGAGGGTCGTTGTTTTTCCCGATCCGTTGGGTCCCACCAAGCCAAATATCTGGCCCTCCTCCACCTCCAGACTGAGGTCAATCAGACCTACCGGATTTCCCTCCAGGTCATGGGTGTATATCTTCGCTAGGTTTTCGGTCTTAAGTACGGTAGCTATCTTACTCCACCTCCCGACAACGATCAGTACAAACTGGCCTGTAGCATTTGCATAATCACAAGCCTGCTGGGGTTGGTACGAAATTGTCGCCTCAGAAGATTGTCACAAGCCGAGAGGCTTACCTGAAAGGTATATTCTAACCCCTCACTATGTCAAGAACGCAGGCAATCTGGTATTTGTTCCCACTGCTGCCGTTTATTGCCGTAGGGGTGGGTAGATTTGTCCAAAAGGTGCTGTGCTTGCCGTGGGAAATCCGTGCGTAGTTATAGCCCGGTCAGGTTTTGTCCGGCGATTGGGGAAATATACGAGCCGTGGTTACGATTGAGCCTGAGAGATAATAGTAGGCTATGCTCTATCTCGTATAGGGCACGCCTATGTTGCGGCGGAAGGGGAGATAGAGTGGTAGTAGTTAAGCACAGAGTCTTCACAATCCCGCGGGTGGAGCCACTTCCTAATCGGTTCTACACGCAGGGAAAATGGGCAAGCTGCAAGGCAAGTTCTGTTCGCGCCCAATGCTTTGGTGTGGAGTGGCGCTTGCTTGACGAAGCGGAATGGGCGAGGTACACTAACGATGCACTAAAAAATAGCCATGTTATATTGCGGCTTAGGTAAATAATAAGTTGGGTGACGCCTCGTGAGTCTTTTCCAGTTTCATATTAATGATGCTGCTGGAGCTTGAGGCAGGGCCGTGCTGGTACCGATAGGGAGTAGCTGAAGGGAAGGTTTATATGAACATATTGTGGTTAGTTTCGGACACGTTGCGCTGGGATTACCTGGGTTGTTACGGCAACGAGTGGATCAAAACTCCCAATCTGGACAAATTGGCCGCGCAAAGCGCACTATTTCTGGACGCCTACGGTGAGGGCTTGCCTACCCTGCCTGCGCGGCGAGCTATAATAACCGGTCGGCCTGTCTCCCCGGCTCGCTACATTCATCAGCCGAGCGATATGGTCGCCAGCTATGGCTGGCATCCACTGTTTGACCAGGATGTGACCGCCGCCGAATGGCTGAGGGATCACGGCTATACTACCGCCTTCATCACCGATGTCTATCATATGATGAAGCCAGGCAAGAACTTTCACCGGGGCTTTGACCATTGGCAGTGGATTCGGGGACAGGAAGATGATAGGTATGCGCTGCGCGATAGGGACCAGGTGGCAGATCTGCTCAGGCAGATGGGGCAGGAGCCCCAAACCGTGCCGAGTGATCACTGGTTCATCCAGCATTTGATGAATCGCAAAGACTGGGAAAGTGATGCCGACACCTCAGTGGCCCAGGTCATGACGAGGGCAGCCGACTGGCTGAGGCACTACACGCTGGCTAAGCCCTTCTTTATGTGGGTTGACTGCTTCGATCCCCACGAGCCGTGGGATCCCCCACCTGAGTATGCCCGGTTGTATTATCCAGATTATGAAGGGCTGTACGGAGTTTACTACACCAGCCACGTTGATGAGTTGACCCAGCACCAGATGGAGTGCACAAAAGCCGCCTATGCGGGGGAGGTGACTTTGGTTGACCGTTGGGTGGGGCACTTGCTGGATACACTTGAAGAATGTGGGATGGCGGATGACACTCTCATCATATTTACATCAGACCATGGGACTATGATGGGCGAACGCGGTGAACTGCACAAAGGCGAGTCCCGCCTGCGCAACCAGTGTACCAAGGTGCCGCTGCTCATTAAGCATCCCGGTGGCGAGGCAAGCGGGCAACAGGTTTCCGGCTTTGTTCAGCACACTGACATATTGCCGACCACTCTGGGCATTGCCGGACTTGATCTGCCTGACCGGGTTATTGGAGAGAATATCTGGCCACTTGCAGCCGGCGGTAAAAAACCAGACCGCGAGAGCATCTTCATCGGCTGGAGCCGCTATTGTAGCCTGCGCACCAGCAAGTGGAATCTGATTATGCCGATGATGGACCTGCACGAAGACGAAGAACCTGTTCGGGAGTTGTACGATCTGGACAGTGACCCCAAGGAGCTTAACAATATCATTGACGACTATCCAGACGTGGCGCGGGAACTGGCTGAGCTGGCCAATGCCTACATCGAGCGGCAAGCGCCGCTGACGGAAGGTACCATCCAGGAGTATGATCCGTCGGCGGCCCAACAGGTCCGTGTTACCTTTGATGCCCTTCCGGGCCACCAGTGAACGGATGAGGTGGCGACTGCATTAATGTCCGCCATAACTCTTGACTAACCTGGGTGGCTAAGGTATACTAAGAAAGGGCCGAGGTGGTGGAATTGGCAGACACGCTAGCTTGAGGGGCTAGTGGCCCTTGTGGCTCGTGCGGGTTCGAATCCCGCCCTCGGCACCAGGCAAGGTATGCCGGAATTGCGGGCGGTTAGCTCAGCGGGGAGAGCGCTTCCCTCACACGGAAGAGGCCGCAGGTTCAAGTCCTGCACCGCCCACCATCTGGCAACAGAATGCCGCTGTCCTGGTAGTAGCTTGACAGGAGGGAGACGCAGCCGAACAACGAAATCAGAACTCCCGGTGAGGAAAGCTGTAGTGAGCGGGAATAGCTCAGCCGGTAGAGCATCAGCTTCCCAAGCTGAGGGTCGCGGGTTCGAATCCCGTTTCCCGCTCCAAAGTATCACGAAACAAATGCGGAAGTAGCTCAGGTGGTAGAGCATCTGCTTGCCAAGCAGAAGGTCGAGGGTTCGAATCCCTTCTTCCGCTCCATTATTTTTGGGGGAGGCGGCGTAGCCAAGTGGTTAAGGCAGCGGTCTGCAAAACCGCTATTCGCCGGTTCGATTCCGGCCGCCGCCTCCAGTCTTATGTGCCGGCGGCCTGCTGAATGGGTAGGTGACTTCCGAATAAGGAGGTAGGTTTGACAACATAGGCGTTCGGAATCAGGACAATAGGAAACAATGAATCAATCGGCTTGGAACCAGAAAGTGACTTGGCCCATGGTGCTCATTATTTTGGTGCTAGGAGGAGGATTGGTCTGGATTTTCAGTGTGGTATCAAGGTATTCGGCGGCTGACGCTGCCAAAGAGCTATTCGCTGCCGATAAAGGCAAACCCAACCCGTATGGCAAAGACGTCTCGGACTATAGGCAGCGGGTTGAGCGGCTTCAAGAACTAACGGGCAGCTCCCCAGAGGAGATACAAAAGGTCACTGTTCGTTTGCACCAGCAACTGACCGGACAAAACCAAATGAGTTGCTTTCAGTTTATGAGTGCGATCATTACGTTCACAAGGTCAAGTGCTCCTCCTGGGAAAGACTACCGCGAGTGGAGCGATTATGAAGAGGCTGCGCAGGCCTTTGTAGATTTTGTGCAGCCGGGTGGTCCTTCGCTTCAATTAAGGTAGGCATTGTAGGTATTGCTCCCCCCTGCGGCGAACTGTAATATGGCTCGCCGCATTTTTGTTTGTCCAGGAGGAGCGATGAAGGGCCCACCACATCCTGTCCAGCGCCTGGCCAGAGTCGCCCCGATTGTGATTGTCCTGACTGCAGTGGCCTTGTTCGCGGTGATTCAGACCGTGGACCTGCTTGCCCAGCATGCCCCCTTAAGTTTTCTACAATCAGTGGTAGCGGCCGACCCGGCCACCGCTCGCTACACGCTCACCTCCATTGCCTGCGCACTGAGCACGGTGTTGGCTATCACCATAACACTGACCCTGATTGTCGTTGAGCTTACCGCCAGCCGTTATACTCCCAAGCTGATTGACCTGTTCATCGAGGCGAAGGCCAATCTGCTGCTCCTGGCGGTCTTCATTTCCACCATCATCTACTGTTTCTATGTCGCCAACACTATAACCCCAGATTTTGGCCCGCGCTTCGGGATCC
>JALGTS010000064.1 GCA_029821255.1 Candidatus Zipacnadia bacterium | reverse complement strand
TTGTCTGGATATTGTCCGCGAGATCACCGATAATTATCCAGTAGCGCTGGTTAATTCGCTTAATCCATATCGGCTGGAGGGCCAGAAGACCGCAGCGTTTGAGGTCTGCGATGCGTTGGGGCGAGCGCCTGATTTTCATGCTCTGCCTGTGGGTAATGCTGGCAATATTACTGCCTATTGGTGGGGATATAAGCAGTATTACGAAGTAGGCAAGACCAGCTCTCTGCCGCGGATGTTAGGCTTTCAGGCAGCGGGTGCTGCCCCGATGGTACGGGGTGAGCCAGTTGCCCATCCCGAAACAGTTGCCACTGCGATTCGCATTGGCAACCCTGCGCGGTGGAAAGAAGCAGCGGCGGCGGTGCAGGAATCTGACGGTCTGGTAGGAGTGGTCAGCGATGAAGAGATACTGCAGGCCTACCGTGAACTGGGCGCCAGTGAGGGAATATTTGTCGAGCCGGCTTCGGGAGCTGGTGTTGCTGGAGTAATAAAGCTGGCTGATGAAGGCTTCTTTGGGGACGAACCGGCAGTGGTGGTCTGCACATTGACTGGTCATGGGCTGAAGGATCCGGATCGGGCGTTGACAATGGTTGAGGAACCGGAGAAGGCGCCAGCTCAGACTGAAGCAGTTGTGGAGATGCTGGGTCTAGAGAGATAACATTACGAAGCTGACGGGGGTTATGACTGTGTCTGAAGTTGTGGAAAAGACAATTCTGACCACGCATCTGCCGGGAGCGGACCGCCGGCGGTCGGGGAAAGTACGCGACATATACGAATTCGGCGATAATCTTCTCATTGTGGCTACTGACCGCATATCTTGCTTTGACGTAGTGATGCCCAATGGCATTCCCGGCAAGGGCAAGATTCTTACAAGAATATCGGCGTTCTGGTTTGAGAAAACTGAGCATATCGTACCCAACCATCTGATCTCCACTGATGTAAGTGATTTTCCTGAGGCAGTGGCCGACTACCACGAATTACTTGAGGGGCGCTCAATGTGGGTGCGCAAGGCTAAGATTGTGCCGGTCGAGTGTGTAGTGCGGGGCTACTTGGCTGGCTCGGCCTGGCGTTCCTACCAAGAGGATGGGCAAGTATGCGACCATAAACTGCCGGAAGGTCTGGTGGAGGCCGATAGGCTTCCGGAGCCGATTTTCACACCTGCCACCAAGGCTACCTCGGGGCATGACGTCAATATTACCCGCGAGGAGATGGCGAAGATTACCGGCGAGCGGTTGGCTGAGGATCTGGAGCAGGAGTCACTGAAACTTTATGAATTTGGGGCTGAATATGCAGCGCAGTGTGGGTTCATTCTGGCTGATGCCAAGTTTGAATTCGGTTTGGTCAACGGCGAGTTGATTCTGGTTGACGAGATTTTTACCCCCGATGCCTCGCGATACTGGGACTTAGAGAAGTGGGAACCCGGCCATCCTCAAGAGTCGTTCGATAAACAGTATGTCCGCGATTACCTGGAGACGCTGGACTGGGACAAAGAGCCTCCTGCTCCGCAGCTTCCTGCTGAGATTGTGGCACGTACTCGCGAGATCTATCAGGAGACGATGCAGCGGCTGCTGCAGCCAAGTGAATAGGCCTCTTATTTCCCCACCAGCTCCGATATTCAGCCTGTTGCTGCCGCTGCCCAGATTTGTGGCTCGAGCGTGTGCCACCAGAAACGAACTTTGTGGATTATAGCTGAGGAGAAGGTTGGTGCCGATGGCGGATGGTGTTGAGAGCCTGCGAGAACAAGTTCGGGGAACGATTCGCCGCTATCAGATGCTACAGACTGGTCAAAGGGTCCTGGTGGCGGTTTCAGGTGGGGCTGACTCGGTCGGCTTGCTGCATCTGTTGCATTCGTTTAGCGAGGAGTTGGGTATTGAGCTGGCAGTGGCTCATCTTAATCACAAATTGCGCGGTGAGCAAGCTGACCAGGATGAAGCGTACGTGCGGCGATTATGCAGGGATTTAGGCGTGCCCTGTTATGTAGCTTCCCAGGATGTGGCTAAGCGGGCACGCGAAGCGGGCCTTTCTGTGGGGGGGGCAGGCCGTTGTGCCCGTTATGAGTATTTCTCGACACTCGCGGAGCAACACGGCTTCACGCGGGTGGCGCTGGGCCATACTGCCAGCGACCGGGTTGAGACTTTGCTCATCAACCTGCTACGAGGGACGGGCTTGTACGGACTGCGGAGCATTCCGCCGGTGCGCGGCATATTCGTACGGCCGTTGATTGCCACTCGCCGAGAGACTGTGGCTGAATACTGCCGGCAGCAGGGGCTGAAGCCGCGTTGTGACCGGACTAATCTGGAGACATCTGATTTCCTGCGCAACAAAATTAGGCTTGAGTTACTACCGTTGCTGGACGAGGAATATAGTGAGGACCCACACAGGGCACTGCTACGGGTAGTCCGAGCTGCCGAAGAGGAGTTGGCGTGGACTGAGCCGCTGGTGAAGCAGGAATTCAAGGAGGTAGCCTCCGTAGGGGTAGGTAGTGTCAAACTTGACCGTACAAGGCTGCGCGAACTGCCGCCAGGGCTGCAGCATCGGCTGCTGCGGCGGGCGATAGTGGAGCTTCTGGGGGCGGCGACTAATGTCGGCGAGGTCCATTATGAGGCCTTACGGGAGCTGATTGATGAGGGACAGACGGGTGCGGAGTTGCACCTGCCGGGGAAAGTTCTGGCCAGAATTGGGTATACTGAACTTGAGCTAATAACTGGTGAAAGAGCGCAACACCAGCCCAGATGCGACGAACCCTGGTGTTACGAACTGTCAGTACCAGGCGCTACGGAGATACCGGAAGTCGGTATGCTGGTGTGCGCGGAGTTGCTGCCTGATCGACCCAGTGACCTGGGGGATGTGGCAGGTGGTCATATTGTTGTGGATGCGGACATTGTCGGTTCGAAGTTATATGTGCGCAACCGGCAGCGGGGTGACTGTATGCAGCCACTGGGGATGGGCGGCCACAAGAAAGTGCAGGACCTGTTTGTAGACGAGAAGGTCCCGCAGCAACAGCGTGATTGCATTCCGTTGGTGGTTGACAACCAAGGCAGAATTATCTGGGCTGTGGGGCTGCGGATGGGGGAGCAATTTCGGGTCACGAAAGATACAACGAAGTTCTTGAAGCTGTCGGCGGTGCCTGTGACAAATAAGGTGCTCGGCGCGACAGATATTGAGGAGTAGCTATATGAATAGGCACAACCCGTTGGTTACAATACTGGTCATTGCTGCAATTATAGTGGCATTTGTGATGATTCCCAAGCTGTCGAGCCAAATGGTGACGGTAAAGGAGTATAAACATTACACTGATTTTTTGTCTGATCTTGACGCCGGACGCATCCGCACGGCAAAGATTATCGCAGGCAAGCGTATTGAGGGAGAATTTCGCAAGGATGCCTTCGCTGGTACTCAGCAATCTTTCACCAAGTATGTAGTTGAGACGCAGCTAGATCCGCAAACTATAGATAAATTTATCAAAGAACATCCTGATATTGATGTCGCAGTGACCGGCGGGTCATGGTCGGACAATCTACTAGGGTGGCTGAGCACGCTCATTGTGCCAGTGGCTATATTGCTGTTCTTCTGGCTGTTCATTATTCGACAGATGCGGGGTGCTGGTGGTCAGGCCTTCAACTTTGGCCGCAGCCAAGCCAAGTTGCTCAGCGAAAGTATGAGGCAGGTTACCTTTGACGATGTGGCGGGTATGAGCGAGGTTAAAGAGGAACTGCAGGAGATAGTCGAATTCCTGAAAGACCCGGAGCGGTTCCGCAAGTTAGGGGCGACAATCCCTCGGGGTGTCCTGTTAGTGGGGCCACCGGGTTGTGGGAAGACGCTGCTGGCCCGGGCCGTTGCGGGAGAGGCCGGCGTGGCCTTCTTTTTCTTGAGCGGCGCTGACTTCGTGGAGATGTTTGTTGGCGTTGGGGCCTCGCGGGTACGGGATCTGTTCCGAGAAGCCAAGCAGCACCTGCCGGCCATCATTTTTATAGACGAGCTGGACGCCGTCGGGCGACTGCGAGGTGCGGGTCTGGGCGGTGGTCACGACGAACGCGAGCAGACGCTGAACGCGCTGCTGGTAGAGATGGATGGCTTTGACCCTAATGCTGATATTATTATTCTGGCGGCGACTAACCGTCCTGATATCCTTGATCCGGCCTTGCTGCGTCCAGGGCGTTTTGATCGCCAGGTTGTTGTGCCCAATCCGGATGTCAGGGAGCGCGAGCAGATCCTGGAGCTATATTGTAAAGATAAACCTATTAGCGAAGAGGTTGACATCTCCATATTAGCCAAGCGCACTCCAGGCTTTTCCGGTGCCGACTTGGAGAATTTGGTCAATGAAGCTGCTTTGCTGGCTGGGCGGCGGAATAAGCAGCAGATAACGATGGCCGAGTTTGATGAGGCGGTGGAGCGTGTCTTAGCTGGCCCTCAGCGCAAAAGCCGGGTAATGAGCGAGGAGCAGCGTAAGGTACTTGCTTACCACGAGGCCGGCCATGCTCTGGTAGGTAGCATGCTGCCTGGCTTTGACAAAACTTACAAGGTCACCATTCTACCCCGGGGTTTAGCTATGGGCTATACCATAAACTTGCCCGAAGAAGACCGCTATATGGTCTTCAGCAAGGAGCTCCGTGATCGGATGACCCAAGCTCTGGCAGGTCGGGCGGCCGAGGAGCTGGTATTTGGTGACGTCACTACCGGTGCAGCCAACGATTTGGAAAAGGTTAGCCAGGTGGCTCGACAGATGGTGACCGAGTACGGTATGAGCACCGAGCTGGGGCCAATTACCTACGGTCGCAAAAATGGTGCGATCTTTCTAGGCAAAGAGTTAGCCGAAGAGCGCAACTACTCCGAAGAGGCTGCGCGCAAGATTGACCAGGAAGTACGCCGGTTAGTTGAAGACGCCTACCAACGGGCTGTCGGTATAATCCGGGAGCATCGCGACAAGCTGGAGATACTCGTCGCCGCTCTGCTTGAGCACGAAAGCCTGACAATGGAGCAGGTTGCGTCATTGTTGGAGTATGGCAAGCTGCCTCAGGAGAAGAAAGCAAAGAGCGGGACAGTGGCGGAGCCGACTATGCCCCAACCAGAGAGTGAACAGCATCAACCATCTCCCGGTGTCGTGCCCGAGCAGCCCTTGCCCGAAATATCTTAATGCCCAGTGCTGTGAACGCCAAAGAGATAGTTACCTGTTACCTCGGGTTGGGCAGCAATCTTGGTGACCGGATGGCCAATCTGGCTGAAGCCAGGCGACGCCTTGGCCAGGTTCCGGTTATAAAGATTGTCAGGACCTCGTCAATATGCGAAACAGCTCCGGTTGGTCCGCAGGATCAGCCGGATTTTTTTAACCAGGTGGTGCAGGCAGAGGTGGCCTGTTCGGCGCGGCGACTGCTGGGCCACATTCACAGAATTGAGCAAGAGATGGGCCGCGTGCGTACACGGCGATGGGGTGAGCGGGTCATTGATATAGATATCCTGCTGTACGGGGACGAGACGATTGACGAACCGGATCTGCAGGTCCCTCACCCACAAATGTTGGTCCGCCAGTTTGTGCTGGTGCCCCTGGCCGAGATTGCCCCCAAGCTGATACTCCCCGATGGCCGCCGCGTCGCTGAGGCTGCCGACACTGCCGGTGGCATCCGCTGGGTGAAGTCGTAGCAAGCCCCTGCCTACAGCACGCGGACCAATATCCAGATCACCACCACGAGCAGGCCAATAATCAGAGCAGCTATCCCGGTGGCTTGCTTTTCTTCCTTGGTCAAGTGGAACTGGTTCCAGTTGGCCCAAGCAAATCCAGTGGCAATAAAGGGCAGGAGGGGAACGCCGATCAAGGCAGGGACGAGCCATTGTATCGCCATACCTACAGCGGCTGCCGCCAGCACCAGCCAGGCGGTCCGCACCAGTTTAAATCTGAACTTGGCGGCCGCTGCCAGCAGCGCGGCCAGGAATATGAAGTCGCCCAGGCCGATGAAGTTGGATACTGCCAGTCCGGATAAGCCTTCCGCACCAACTGCCGAACCGATCTCCGGGATGGCAACGGAAACACTCTGGACGAATTCGGGGTTAATCTGCAGCATCATACCGGTGGGTCCGGCGTAAACCGTATAGATGTCAGCCAGCGCCACTGCTGCGCAGGCCGGTAGTAGGATACTGCTTGTCCGGAAGAGTCGCGATATCACCCGCCCCAGCCACAGGCAGGTGAGCAGAAAAACTACGGTAGCAACGGGTGAGATTAGCAAGCGATTAAGATGACTCAGTCCGGCCAACCTGGCCAGGCCCAGCCACAGGCCCGCTGAAACGGTCAGCAAGGCCACTTCATGGGCCACTGATAGTTGGAGGCGAGCACCATTGATCAGCAGCATCACCGACAGCGCCGCCAGTAGTAGCGTTGCCAGAAGTGATCCGCTCCAGACGGCAATTGGTCCATATGTGGGGGGAATAGGTATTAGAGGAGCGGCGACAAGCAGGAGGTATATGCAAATCGCCGGTAGGGCCAATTTCCCCACCGGCAAACGCAAAAACGCCCACCTGCTGGCCGCATCTGCTCCGCTGGTCTCCGTCATTAGATTCCCTCCGCCCACCGGAACCAGATGGATCGGTGCCTACATACATTCCTCTGCCGATAGCCACTGGCCACCCTCAACAGTATGGTCGGTAGGCCGCTTGTCGGCGTCGAAATGCACAGTAACCCGCACCGGACCGTGGCAGCAATCGCCCACCAGCTCCTTCTTCAGCACATAGCCGGCGATGGTAGGGGGTGTATCATTATCT
>JALGTS010000063.1 GCA_029821255.1 Candidatus Zipacnadia bacterium | reverse complement strand
CAATAAAGTGGCCCAACTGGCTGCTGAGCGCTTACAATCTCGTAGTGCCCATCAGATCATCGTCAGCCCCACGGAAATCGCTGACAGCATAACCGCCCGAGCCTTCCCTCCGGATCGTATACGCATCCAGGCTGTCCATCAAAGTGAGCTTTACAGTGTCGCTTTCGCCAATGCCGCGGCTGACAGCTTCGTGGAACTAAGCGCTGAGTATTGGCGGGCCGAAGATTCTGCTGCCGTCCAATTCCTCGAAAAGCAATTAATTGATAGCAAGGGCGAATTGCAAAGAGCTCTTGAAAACAAACAGAACAAGCAGAAACAGTGGGGTATCGTCGCTGCCAATGCTGCTCAGACGGCCGCCGATATGTTGCGTACCTATGAGTCCCAGCTAGATGAGGCCAAAACCGAACTGGCCACCACTGAGGCAACCATCAGGGCGCTGGAACAACAACTGGCCGACCTGCGAACTCACCCAGTCACCGAACAACTGGTGACCAATCCGTACCGCACCAGTTTGGAAGCACAATTGGAAACCGCTCGGATGGCTCTTACCCAATTACAAACCCGCTATACCCCCGGGCATCCCGCCATCCAGCAGGCAAAATTGCAAATTGAAGAACTCAGCAAACAGATCGCCCAGGAACCGCAGTTTATTCGCCAGAAGCAGGTTGTCAGTCAAGGAAACATTGACCAAGTATCCCAGCAGTTGGATGCCAAGCGGACGCAAGCCGCCAGTCTTCGGGCTCGCATCAGCGTTCTGCAGGATCTTATCACCAATACTCGCAGCAGAGCGATCAGCCTGGCGGAGAAGGAGAATGTCCTCCAGCAGGATCAGTACCAAGTTGGGCTTTACGAACAAACTTACGAGGCCTTGCTCCAGCAATTGCGCGACCGCCGACTGCAGAAAGCAGCCAAACCAGGCACAGCAGACGTGTTAGACCGGGCACTACGCGGTACCCCAATGGAGGTTAATATATTCCGCAGCATCCTGTTCACGGGGATGCTGGGACTGGTTGCTGGGATAGCCTTCGCATTGTTGATGGAGGTACTTGATACCACTATTCATACCCCTGATGACATCTCGCAGTATACCGAAGTAGACTTCCTCGGCGTAATCCCACTGGCTGAGACCGAAAAGACAGGCCTATTAACAATTGAGGAACCGCGCAGTCCTCCCGCCGAGGCTTACCGGACCCTGCGTTCTAATATTAACTTTGCCACTCTGGATAATCCGGTACGGACCTTCCTGGTGACCAGCGCAGGCAGCGGTGAAGGCAAGAGCAGGGTACTTGCTAACTTAGGCGTCGTCTTTGCCCAGGCCGGGCAATCAGTGATCTTAGTAGACAGCGATCTTCGTCGCCCTACCCTTCATCGGTTATTTGGCCTGAACAGCACGCCAGGCCTAACCAGTGTGCTCGTAGGCGAAATCACCATAGAAGAGGCTCTCCAGCAGACCCAGATAGAGAATCTACGAGTGATAACCAGCGGCCCGTTGCCGCCCAATCCTACTGAATTGTTGGACTCGCGTCGTATGGATGACTTGATCCCCCAGATCGCTGACCGTGCCAATGTGGTCTTTTTTGACTCCCCACCCAGCATTATGCTGGCTGACGCCATTGTGTTATCTGCCAAATTAGATACCACTATTCTGGTAGCCGAGTCGGGGCAGGTCACCCGGGATGCATTCAATGAAACTGTCCGGCTGATTAATCGGGCACGCGGCAACATCCTAGGGGCAGTGCTTAACAAGATGGACATCAGCCGTAGTGGTTATCATTACTATTATTACTACTACTATTATTACTACGAGCACCCAGATGAGGAAGCATCTGACACGAACGATAGCACTGACCGCGTCCCAACTCTTCCGACGATCAAGTCGCCGGAACCAGACGAGTCGGACCGCCTCAGCGAAACAGATAACCGTCAGGACAACTCGGCTCCCTGATATTTGAAGCGAGCGGCACAGCAAACCTCCAGTAATATTGGCCATCCGACCTGGTAGGGGACCGAGCGGGGCCGACGTAAGGGCCCAGCGCTCCCGGAAGGGGTGCTTGCAGTCCGCTACAATGGTTCCAGTTTTCCATCTGCTGGGTAGTCTGGGGACACCTTTACCCTACACATGTGTGGCCCTATGGTTGAGCGTTCTTGGCTTCATAGCTCGTGGGACAATCCTCAGAAGTGCCCCGCAATGAGGGCTCCGAAGTAGCAAACAGACAAGCAGCCAGTTCACCTAAGTAGCTTGCGGACTTACGCCACACCTCGTGTGCCCGGCTCAGACTGCGATAAACCCGTTGGGCGATACTTACAGGTCCTGTGGCGACCGACGATGGGGGAGGCTGACAGATTATCAGTCGCTCGCCCTTCTTCAATGCTCCCAACTCGCTGCGCGCAGCCAGTTCCTGGCCCTCTTCAGTTTTCAGATAGCTAACGACCTCAGCGAGTTGCTCGTTGCGCTCGGCCAGACGCTGATATTGGGTACGCAGACGCACCAGTCGACCCGAGAGGCTTATAGCGCGGCAGACAGGATCAAGGAACTGGCCATGAGTACCTATAATCACCGACACCACTGCAACCACCAGCAACACTCGTACCGGTGAACGCAAGCGACTATGCCCTAACAAGTTGCCCTGATGCTGTTGGCGGTGCCGTGCCAATTCGATCTCTCCGCTGCTGCAACGTAGGCTGCGATATGAGCAGTGATTAGGGTCTGTACACCACCAGATATGCTAACTACTTCGCACCCGTATGTCAAGTCTCCGACTCTTACCTACCTCTGCAAGAAACAGCACAAGCACGCCACCCGCTGACCTGGAAGTACTTTACCTAATTGTGTTATAGTTCGATGCCGAGGTCAGACAGGATATTATTGATCTTCTCCAGGCAGATACGGCTGGCCTCTTCGGCGCCGGCCGAGAAGGCAGCGCCGCCCGGCCGGTTGAGCAGGTCTTTGTCCAGCTCACTATCAAGCCGCCAATGGGTCTCCAATGAGCAGGCCCCCTGATAATCCATGTCCAGCAGAGCCTGAAACTGACCGTAGTAGTCAATGTAGCCACCATCGCCGATTGGCACACAGCGGGCGCCTTCCGGAGCCTCAGGGTCCTTAACCGCATCTTTAATGTGGACGTGGATGACCCATGGCTTCATCCGCTCCCAGGCATCAGGAAAAGGCCTCTCGCCTTCTTCAGCAAAGACTTCATTAGCCGGATCCCAGATGGCCCGCAGCCGCGGGTGATTGACGGCCTCGTAGAGCTGCACAGCTTCGCGCGCGGTGGCGATGTGGGTGGAGGCCTCGTTTTCGATGCCCAGGTAGACATCTTCCTGCTCGCATATCTCCAGAGGCCGTTCAAAAGAGTCAATAAGCTGCTGCCAGACGCTACTGGCTGGTCCCGTCTTCCAGAAGGTGAAACCACGGATAATCTGGCAGTCCCACATATGAGCCATCTCGCAGAAACGCCTCAGATACTGAAGGTGGGTCTCGTACTGCTGCTCATCACTAATATCGCACTTGAGGAAGGGTGCGGCAATGCAACAGATCTGCATACCAGCGTCGTCGGCAATCTGCTTGATCCGCCGGCATTCCTCATCACTCAACTCCTGGGGCGGCTTATCCCACACCGAACGGGGCTCCAGAGCAGTGACACCATATTCCGCACCAACCTCCACAACCCGCTCGAAGTCCTGCGATATTTCATCAGTGATTACACTCAGTTTGAACATCTATTTTCACCACCATTTTAATTAAAATCCAATGTGCTGCTACACTTCGCTGCTCTCAGCCAATTATCCTTCGCTGCCAACCGACGAAGCTTCAGAAGTGTATTCGCCCGATTTTGAGACGGGAATGCCGCTGCATATTGTGCATCATTACGCCCAAGGCAATTGAGCGCACCCTGGCCTCTACACTGTCGGCCCGCGAAGTCAGCACCACAGGCGCTTGAGCACCAATCAACACTCCCGCGGTCTTCCCATTACATAGGAAGCTGAAGGTCTTGACCAGTATGTTACCCGCCTCAATATCAGGAACCAGCAGAATATCGCATTGGCCCGCAACCTTACCAGGAATCCCCTTGATCTGTGCCGCACCTACTGAAATCGCATTGTCCATCGCAAAAGGCCCGTCCACGATGCATTTGGGGAACTGACCGCGCCGAGCCATTGTTCCCAACGCTGCAGCATCAAGCGTAGCTGGCATGTTGGGATTAACCAGCTCCACCGCCGCCAGCACGCCAACTTTCGGACAGGAATTGCCCAACAGATGAGCTAAGTAGACGGCATTCATTACAATAGCAGCCTTCATCTCCAGGTCCGGAGCGATATTCATCGCCCCATCAGTGACCATCAGCAGCTTCTGCTGATCAGGCACCTCCAGCAAGAAGACATGACTCATTATTGAAAAGGTCCGCAGACCGGTCTGTTTGTCCAGCACCGCCCGTAGGAAGTCATCGGTATGAATATAACCCTTCATTAGCAAGTCGGCCCGGTGTTCGTGGACAGCCTGAGTCGCCAGGTGAGCCGCCGCCAAATCGTTAGGAGCATCCACTACTTCCACCCCTTCTAAGCCCAGATCAATTTCCTCGGCAAGCCGCCGAATTTCTGCTTCATCACCGACCAGAAGTGCCGTAGCAATGTCTCTTTCTTGAGCCTGTTTGACTGCCTCCAGTACTTCGCGCTGGCCCGCAGCGGCCACTGCCATTTGCCGGATTGGCTCACTGGCAACCCGGTCGAGAATCTCATCAAAACTGGTGATCATCAGCTTCCCCCCTATTTCCATTCTCGGCAAGTTCGTGTAGACGCTCAGCCACTGCCTGCACTGCCTCCCGCGGTGTTGAAGCTCCGGCAGTAACCCCCACTGTCGCTACGCCAGCCAGCCACTGAGGATCAATTTCCGCAGCAGTCTCAATGTGGTGGGTAGCAGTCCCAGTGGCCTGACATATTTGAGCCAGGCGGCGGGTATTGGCGCTATGGTATCCACCCACCACTATCATCAAGTCAACCTCACGAGCTTTTGCCACCGAGGCCTGCTGGCGGGTAGTAGTAGCCTCGCAAATAGTGTTGGCCACGACCAACTCTTCTACTTGAGGCAATAGTGCCACAACCAACGCTTCCAGATTTTCACGCCGCTGAGTGGTCTGAGCAACCACGGCGACATTGGCATCAAGTGACAGCTTCTTCAGATCTTGAGGGCTCTCTACGATGATTGCCCGGCCTTGACTATGTTCCACAATAGCCCTGGGTTCGGGATGGTCCGTCTCACCCAGCACCAGAACTTGATAGCCCATTTCAGTGAACTGCCGGGCCTTGCGCTGAACCCTATCCACAAAAGGACAGGTGGCATCAATTATCTGCATATTCCGCGCCTGAGCCTGCTGGTAGACCTCGGGGCCCGCGCCGTGAGCCCGAATCATCAGGGTAGCGCCATCGGGTACTTCCCTGAGGTCATCAGCAACCGACAGGCCCGCTGCAGACAGTTGGTCCACTACCTGACGATTGTGAATAAGCGGCCCCAGTGAGTAGATTCCCTCGTGCTGACAGGTCGCCTCCTTGGCCAGCCTTATCGCCCGACGCACTCCAAAGCAAAAACCACATTCTTCAACTATACTGACTTCCATCTATTGTGCCTCGGCGCTGCCGACTACCTGCGGCTGGGGGTTAGGCTTGGCGGTCAAGCACCAGCTTGACCAGACCACGCCAGAACTGGTGATTACCCGGTAGCGCCTCGGTCAGCTCCAGCGCTTGCTCAGCCATATCCCGAGCATGCTGGCGCGCTCCTTCTACTCCCACCAGCGCGGGGTACGTCTGCTTGCCAGCTTGCTCATCGGCTCCTGTTGGCTTGCCAAGGGCCTTCGCGCTACTGGTTACATCAAGAATGTCATCAGTAATCTGAAACAGCAGACCTAATAATCGGCCATAGCTGCCTACTGTCTCAATATATTGGTCGCCTGCCTCAGCCAGGATTGCGCCAGCACGGGTCGCTACCTCAAACAGCTTTGCCGTCTTGTTGAGGTGAATATACTCAAGCAAATCTCGGTCCGCTTTGAGCCCCTCGCCGCGAATGTCAGCCGCCTCGCCCCCGATCACACCGCCAGCCCCTGCAAATCTGCCAAATTCGGCGATGACCTGGACAACGGCCCGCGCGGATACTCCGTCAATGTCCGCTTGTGCAGCAAGAGCGTCGTAGGCAGCAATTATCAGAGCATCGCCTGCCAATATGGCAGTCGCTTCATCAAAGGCGGTATGACAGGAGGGGCGGGCGCGCCGCAGCGGGCTATTGTCTATAGTAGGTAGGTCGTCGTGGATGAGCGTCGCCGTATGCAGCAGCTCAAAACCGCAGGCAGTAGGCATAGCGGCATCGGCTGGCAGGCCGAAAGTCTGAGCAGATTGAAGCACAATCAGGGGCCGGATTCGCTTGCCTCCAGCTAAGCTGTGGCGCATCGCCTCGGTGACATGCTGGGCAGGCTTGCCCACCTCCGGCAGATATGCCGGGAGGCACTTATCCGCTCGTTGGGCCGTCTCTGCCAGCAATTTCTTGACAGCCACTACACTATCGTCGTTGACGGTGGCAATCTTCAGATACATGATTCTCGCTGTCCGCTGCGGGTGGTAGAGCACTGGACTAAATGGCAACAACGTCAGTGGCGCTCCGAGACAACTTGTCGAACCCACCCGCGCCTATCGCGACCCTCCGCTGGTAACCTCTTGGCCTGTTCCCACTAATACTCTTCTCGCCTGGGGCTGTTCCAGTATAATTCCCCTGATAGGCTCACGGCTAACAACCCT
>JALGTS010000062.1 GCA_029821255.1 Candidatus Zipacnadia bacterium | reverse complement strand
GGCATAGCGGTATGTATTGTATGGTGAGTCGATCTGCAGGTCAGAATATGTCAGTCGGCGGCGGTGCTTGCCTAAGGCGTATTGCACCGTGGCGTCACACTCCAGGTGCATCCCCCGCTGGAGGCGATTCTTTAGTACACCAGCAATCAGCGATCGCTCGGCTTCGATCCGCGCCTCCTCTTCCACCAACGAGGCCAGCGTAACTATTTGGTGGAGATTGCCCCAGCGCTGTTCGGCTGGCAGTTGTTCCCAGAACTGGGTAATGAAGCGCTTTTTGAATTCGGTTATCATCCGTGCGGCGATCTTTTGCGGTGGAGTGCCTATTGTAAACTGATATGTTTCTGGAAATAGATAACCCTCAGCGCTGCGGGCTTGTGAGGGCAGCTTCACCTGCAATATATCTTCAACAGCCTGCGCAGTAGCAGCCGCCTGGAACTGTTGCTCCTCAGATAGACCTGCTTCTGCCAGTCTGTGAGCAATCTGGGCAAGAGTGAAACCCTCGGGTATCGTCACGGTTACAGTGGCCTGCCGGCCCTCCGATAACATTACGATTAGCTGTGGGGTAGACATCGCTGGCGAGACTTCGTATGTCCCACTCTTCAGTTTGGCGGCCTGGCCTGTCACTATCGCGTGCAGCTTGAAGGCCAGCGCCGAGCGCAGGCAACCGTGAGTTTGCAGCAGCATAGCGATATCGTCCAGGCTGTCTCCTGGTTCAATACGGATGACGGATTTTGCCGTGTTCTGGCCGGCGGAGACCGGGCTTAGACTCCATAGGTAAGTCTTGGCACCTACGGCAATGATCAGGGCTGCGAGCAATATCAGGACGAATACCCACTGCGGCATACGAGTCCTGGCGTGCTGGTCAACTGGCCTACTCATCAGTGTGTGCGTCCAGATAGTTTTGCAGAATCAGGGTAGCAGCGGCTTTATCAATATTCTGGCGGCACTTTTGCCGTCTGACCTTGGCGCGGATCATCGCCCTTTCGGCAAGCGCGGTTGTCAAGCGTTCATCCCAAGCGATGACCCGGAGGTTGGTCTGGGCAGCCAAAGCACGGGCAAACTGCGCTGCTTGCTGGGCAGCCGGCCCAGCCTTGCCGCTTAGGCTGGTCGGCATTCCTATTACGATTCTCTCGGCTCCGTGTTGAGTGGCGAGATTTAATATGTCAGCTATTATTTCGCAGGTGGGCCGGTCGCCGGGCAGAGTTGCTGTGGGCAGGGCAACGCGCCCGCTTTTATCGCTTACTGCTACGCCGATTCGCTTCTCACCCAGGTCTACGCCGATTGCTTTCATTCGGGATCTTCACCAGTGGTCTGTTCTTTAAGCAAGCGGTGGAGCCCGGCGAAAGCCTCGTCAATCTGTGCGGACTTCCCGCCCCCGCGGGCAAAGTTGGCACCGCCTCCTCCGCCTCCGCCGGCTATCTTAGCTGTCTGTGCCATCAGATTACCAGCATTCAAGCCTTGATTGACGGCATCCTTTCCCAGCTTGATTATCAAAACTGTGCCCTCGCCTTGAGTCCCTGCCAGGCAGACGACGCCGTTTTCCGCCTGAGCGGTGAGTTGATCAGCAATTGCGCCCAGTGTTTCTTCGTCGGCTCCTGGGATTTGCGCCGCAATCAGGCGTACAGGGCCGACCGTTGCGGCGTTGTCCAGAAGATCAGCGATGGTGGTGGTCGCTTGCATCTGCCGGGCTTGCTGGAGCTGTTTGTCCAGCTCGGAAATCTGGTCTTGAAGTGCTACCAAGCGACCTATAAGCTCTTCGGGAGTAGTGCTGAGTTGCTGAGTCGCCTCGGTAAGCACTGCTTCCAACTTGCGAGCTCGTTGCAAAGCGGCCCAACCAGCAACTGCCTCAATGCGCCGAATACCAGCAGCTACGCTGCTTTCATTGGTTATGCGCAGCGAGCCGATCTGGCCGGTGCGTTCGCAGTGGGTGCCGCCGCATAGTTCGGCGCTGATGTCGCCGATTTGCACAACGCGTACTATCTCGTCGTACTTCTCGCCAAACAGGGCGATTACGCCTGCAGCTTTGGCTTCCTCCAGTGACTTCTCGGTGCATGTCACCGGTAGGTCGGCCATAATCCAAGCATTGACCTGGTCTTCGACTTTCTCAAGGGTATCTTTGCCTACTGCCTCATGGTGAGTGAAGTCAAAACGCAGCCGATCGGGAGCGACCAGTGACCCCGACTGGCGTACGTGATCGCCCAAGAATTTCCGCAGCGCCGCCTGGAGAAGATGGGTGGCGGTATGGTGGCGGCGGATGGCATCGCGCCGCTCGCTGTCCACTTGGACTTGTACTTCTTCTCCTGCTGAGATCTGTCCTCTGACCACCTTTCCCTTATGGACGATGTGCTGGCCTACCCCGCTGGCGTGCTCGATTTGTATTTCCCCTTGGGGACCTATTAAGTAACCAGTGTCGGTGACTTGTCCGCCATGTTCGTAATAGAAAGGCGTGCGATCCAGTAGCACAGCAACCTGTTGACCTTCGTGTGCCTGCTCAATCTCTGCTTCGTCGTGAAAGAGCTTCAGGAGTCGTGCTGCCGGCAGTTGCGCTTGGCAGAAGCCAGGCACTTGTGGATCAGCGGCCAGCGCGGTTGCAGGTGTATCGGCGATGGCTCGAGACAGGCTGCTGTTTTCATGCAATTGCAGTCCTACCGGGCCAGCCCGAGAGCGCTGGCGCTGCTGTTCCATTGCTTGTTCAAAGCCAGCCTCATCCACGGTCATACCCTTTTCAGCGGCGAGGTCGCGGACGATGTCTATGGTGATACCATGGGTGTCGTGGAGGCGAAAGGCCTCCTCGCCAGGGAAGACCGCTTCGCCTCTGCTGAGGACCTTTTGGGCAATCTCCTCGAACAGGTCAATTCCCCCAGCCAGCGTGGAGGCAAAGCGCTGCTCTTCGGTCTTCACGACCTGCTGCTGGTAGTCCAGGCCGTCTTTCAGCTCAGGGTAGGTGCCACCCATCACTTCGGCCACTGCGGGCAGGGCCTGATACAGGAAGGGCTCTGTCGCGCCGGCCTGGCGTCCGAAGCGGTGAGCGCGGCGGATAAGGCGACGCAATACGTATCCGGGCCCTTCATTTGTTGGTACTACCCCATCAGCCATTAGGAAAGTAGTGGCGCGCAGATGATCAGCAATCACACGCAACTCCGCATCGGTTGCTTCATTCTGACCGTAAGTATAAGGCTCGGTGCGGAACTGATTGATCTGCTCCAGACTGCTGGAGAGGATAAAAAAAAGCTCGTCAGTCTCGGCGGTGAAGCGCTTGTCCTGCATTACCAGGGCGAGTCGTTCCAGACCCATGCCGGTATCAATGCCCGGGCTGGGCAGCGGCATGAGCGTGCCATCTTCGGCTTCGGTGTACATCTGGAAGACCAAATTCCACAGCTCCAGATACCGCTCGCAGCGGTCACAGCCGACCTCACAGCCGCCAGGGCATCCCCGCTCCTCACCCAGGTCATAGAAGATCTCCGAGCACGGCCCACAGGGTCCCTCCCAGCGCAGCTTCGGCCACCAGTTGTCTGCGCGGCCCAAGCGCCGTATCCGACTCATTGGGATACCAATATGCTTGTGCCAAATCTGCTCGGCTTCGTCATCCTCCCAATAAACGGTGAACCACAGCCGCTCCCGCGGAAGTTGGAGCACCTCGGTGACGAATTCCCAGGCCAGCTCAATAGCGCCCTGCTTGAAGTAGTCACCGAACGAAAAGTTCCCCAACATCTCAAAGAAGGTGTGATAGCGATTCCGATAGCCGACCAGTTCAATATCGCCGGTCCGTGTACATTTCTGGATGCTGGCCACTCGGGGAGCAGGTGGCTCTTCTTCGCCACGGAACGCCGCCATATACGGCTGCATGCCGGCACTGGTAAAAAAACTGGTGGGATCATCATGCAGCACCAGCGGTGCGCTGGGCCGCACCAGATGGTTGCGGTCTTCAAAGAAATTCAGAAATAGTTCCCGTAATTGTTGAGTTGTCATCACAGACTCTGTCCCGTGTGTTTGGCAGATATTGCTGATTGCTCGCGTATGGGAGTCCAGCGGAGCAGACAAGCCGGCTGCCAGGAGCAAGTCAGTCAGGTTCGACTTTTCTGCAGTATCTCTTTGAGCTGGTTAGTAGCCTTGTGCTGGAGTCGCGAGACATGCATCTGAGAGATGCCCAGCCGCCGGGCGACCTCTTGCTGAGAAAGCTCCCGATAAAAGCGCAACACTAAGATAATCTGCTGGCGGGGGGGTAGTTGTTTGATCGCCGAGAATAACTCGTCCTGATCAGCCAACTGCGCGATCTGCTCATCCTCCTCGCCAGCCTGGTCCAGGTAACTGGGAGCTTCTTCTGAGTCCAGCGCGGCGCTGGCATCCAGGCTTATCAGATCGTACTGGCGGCCTACTTCTACTGCCTCAATAAGTTCCTCTTCAGAGACACCTATTCTCTGGGCGAGTTCTGCGTAGGACGGTGGGCGGCCCTGTTGTTGGGTCATCTGCTCGCGCATTTGCCGCGCCATAGCACTAAGCTCTTGAATACGGCGCGGGACATGAATGCCCCATGTCTGGTCGCGGAAGTAGCGTTGAATCTCGCCCCGGATAGTAGGCACTGCGAAGGTGGCAAATTTGGTGCCCCGGCTGGGGTCAAATCGGTCAATTGCATTAATCAGGCCCTCCCGCCCCACGGCCAGAATATCTTCGTAGGATTCAGCGCTTTCCTGATATGCCTTAGCAACGTGCCTGACTAACCCCTCATGGCGCTTGATCAGATAATCGCGGAGCTGGGGATTGTTCGTCTCACGCAGCTCGGAGAATAGTTCATTAGTTGACATCTCGTCCCAGCGAGGCTCCATAGAGGCTACTCCGTCACACGCTTGATCATTATCACTTTGGTACCGCTGTCCGGAGCACTCTGGATGTCGACATCGTCAGTGAGCTGGCTGATCAGATACAGACCCAGTCCTCCGTTCACCGAGGGCTTGCCTATCTCAAGTTGGGGTAGGTCGTCGGGATCAAATCCTACACCATAATCTTCAACCTCAACCTGCAAGCCCTTCTCGCAGGGAGTGAACCGTAGGGAGATAACAGGTGATTGCTTGGTCTTATCCAGATTCGGGAAGGCATGGTCAATGACATTTGTGCACGCCTCGGAGACTGCTACCTTAAGGTCGTCAATATCATCAATAGTTAGCCCGCTGCGAGCTGCCACACCTGCGGTTACCAGCCGGGCTACCGCGATGTACTTAGGGTCGCAGGGAATCTGCAGTTCCACAGTCTCAGCCATTACCTTTGCCATACTCATTCGCCTCCGTCCTGGGGCAGGCCAGCAGCCTGGTGTGCCTGCTCCAGCAGACTACGCGCTGCTGCAGCAGTCTCCTGGACATTGAGCAGCTCTTTGACACCGGCAAGCTCGAAGAGTTTAACGAGATTGGGCCGATTGCAGGCCACAGCCAGCCTCCCTCCGGCATTGGAAGTTTCCTTGGCGGTGCCCAATAGTATGCCCAGTGCCACACTATCCAGGTACTCAGCCTCCAGCAGATCAATCAGAAACCAACGCTGACCTTCTTCGCGCGCTCGCTCAAGCGCCTCGCGAAAGTCGGGGCCGGTTTCGGCATCGATCTCACCTCGGAGATGGAATACCATCAGCCAGTTGTCCTCAATGCAGCTACGCATCTCCATCTTTATCATCATCCTTTGCAGTGGTCTGATCAGCGGCAGTAGAACTGCGCAGGCTTTGGAGAAATTGCCTTATTCGCTGCTCACGCAGATTGTCTTGAGGCCGGTAGTAGTGACGATTAGCCAGGTTAGCGGGGAGGTAGCTTTGTTTGACCCAGTGGTGCGGATAATGATGCGGATACAGATATTTGGTATCCTGCTTATCCTCGCCGGGTCTGGCTCCGCCCGATAGATGCCTGGGTACAGTGGCTCCCCCTTCGGCACGTACATCCTTGCG
This sequence comes from Candidatus Zipacnadia bacterium, assembly GCA_029821255.1. Classification (GTDB taxonomy): domain Bacteria; phylum Armatimonadota; class Zipacnadia; order Zipacnadales; family Zipacnadaceae; genus JALGTD01. The sequence goes on along the minus strand of JALGTS010000062.1, from coordinate 863 downwards.
GGCAGCGACGATTGCCTCATAGGCAGAATTGCTCTTGGGAGCAACAGCCAGGTGAATCGTCGCCATTGCCAGTGGTATCTGCGCCTCGGGCATACCTACATATTCTACCGCATCTGCCGCAGCTATGGCAACCCGCAAGCCGGTGGGATCGGCCAGACCGATGTCTTCAGCCGCCGCAATAATCAAGCGCCGGGCGATAAAGCGGGGATCCTCGCCGGCCTCCAGCATCTTGGCCAGCCAGTAGACGGCCGCATCGGGGTCTGATCCCCGAATACTTTTGATGAATGCCGAGATGGTGTCATAGTGTTCGTCGCCGGCCCGGTCGTATTTCAACACTGGCTGGCGAAGCGCATCTACAACGGCTGATAGGCTTACCCGGTGGGTGCCGGTGTCGTCAGGGCTGGTCACCAGTATAGCCATCTCCAAGGCATTGAGCGCCACGCGAGCATCGCCGCCAGCATTCGCGGCGAGGTGTTGTAGAGCCTTTTCGGGAATATCGACTGATAGCTTACCCAGCCCGTACTGTTTGTCGTTGAGCGCACGCCGCAGCAGTAGCTCAATGTCTTCAGGCGATAGCGGTTCAAGTACGAATATCTGACATCGGGATAACAGGGGTGTGGTCAGCGTGTAGTATGGGTTTTCGGTAGTGCTACCAATAAGGGTAAAAAGGCCTTCTTCAACAAAAGGTAGCAGGGCATCCTGCTGGGTTCGGGAGAGACGGTGAATCTCGTCGAGGAAGACGATGGTCTCCTGATTGTGCAGTTTTCGGCGTTGGTGGGCAGCTTCGGCGGCCTCGCGGAAGTCGCTGACAGTTGCCGACACCCCTGACAGAGCCACAAAATGGCGCCGAGTATGACCTGCTA
>JALGTS010000061.1 GCA_029821255.1 Candidatus Zipacnadia bacterium | reverse complement strand
CTGGACCTCGATGAACTTGGCCTCAATCTGAACTTGCTTAGTCGGTTTATCAAAGAATGCCAATATTTCCCGGAACTTGTCAATCGCTTCCTGAGTGCCATGAACCAGCAGTACATTTTGGTCAAGGATTGCTAAAGGCGGCTCCATGCCTTGCGGCAGACTCACGCCCCCTACCCCGCCATAGCCACCATAGCCGCCGTATCCACCGTAGCGGCCACCATAGCCACCATAGCCGCCGACTCCGTAGCCTCCGCCATATCTATCACCACCGTATTGCCCTAAGCCGATACCCAATCTGCCCTCTCCATAGCGCCCATACTGTTGCCACTGTCCGACGAACGGCGCCCCCGGCAAACTCAGATCACCCGCAAATGGAAGCGCCTCGGCCCTCCCCCGGTCGTACGGACCAACTCTCCTGGGTACGCTGCCTCCTCCAGTAACTCCCCCACCAAAGGTGTAGGCCACTGCTGCCGGATCGGCATATTTGAGCTTGATCTGATCCCAGATCCACTCACTCTCATCGGCTGCTTGTGGCACAGAACCCGACTCCTCTAGCTGCCAGGCAGGTACCGTGGGAACCTCTGGGGCAACTGCTGGCACGGCAGGCAGGGACGACGGAGACGGAGGCACCGTGCGCTCAGCCGGTTGCACGGTGCCTGTGTCTGTACTAAAGGGGTTAAGTAAAGTCCCTCCTGCGGGTCCTTTGGCATTGGAGGGGGATACCACATAGGTGGTCGGATCCAGCTTGTATACCTGACAACCGTTGGCTTGTGCGATTAGATACAAAGCTTCCTCGACCGTCTTATCATGCAAATTCATACTAGGGACGGTGCCGCTAACACCTTCATTGATCACAATGTCAACACCAGCAGCCTGTCCTAGCAAGGATAAGACTTCGGTGATCTCCCCACCCTTAAGCTTAAGGTTGATGAGATTGGAGCTCTCTTCGGCTGTTGCCTGATCGGCCCATACCAGCCCATCCACTCCAACCACCGACCAAAGAGCTGTTGCGGCGAGTAGTAGTGCAAATATTACCGATGGACGGCTCATTCTCAACTGTTGCATTGTACCCTCCCATACTTGCAGTGGACACGGTACATAGTTAGTAATCAGCACGCTATGCCCCACTTGCTGCTACCGCCCGTAGCAATAGGTCTTAACCCCCGCTACTTCGCCACTACTATACTAACACTATACTAATAGTAGCGATCCCGACTATAGCCACGATCATAGCGGTCGCTGCCATAGCGGCTGCTTCCATAACGGTCGCTGCGATAGCGGTCGCTCCCATAACGGTCGCTGCGATAGCGGTCGCTCCCATAGCGGTCGCTCCCATAGCGGTCCCGACCATAACCGCCACGGTTATAATCGCCGTAGCCACCATAGCCACCGCCACCGTAACTACTGTAGCCACCCACAACACCACCGCCAAACATATCAGTAACCACGTACGGATCGATGAATTTCAGCGGGATGGTGCGAAAGACCATATCTTCAGGGGAATAGCCCTGCATTGTCCCTTGTAGGCCCGGCGTTGTCAGGCCAGTGCCGAGAGCACCAGGTTGCAACCCCATCGGCATCCCTGGCACACCACCGGCCGGACCAGGCATCCCCAGATTGCTGGCATCGCCGACGTTAACACCGGGCGGAGTTGGTCGGTACGGTGCGGGTTGCACCATTGCCCCTCCCATAGTCGGAGGACGGTAAGTCCTGCCCTCTGCCGAAGCCTCGGCAACCTCCCGTATATGCCAGACACCGTTTTCGTTGACGGCAGTGAGGTTAGCCGCACTAAGTATGGCTTGTAGCGCTTGAGTCACAGTTGCGTTATTCAACGAGAGGGTTATGCGCCGCGACCCCAGCTCACTGGGCAAGACGTACTGCAGACCAAACTGGCGCTGCAAAGCGCCCAGAGCATCGGCGACTGGAATATCTTTCCACTGCACCGAAAACCGGCCTTCGCCCTGCTGAGCGTAACCAATCGTAGGTAACACAGCTATCATACTCAGCACTACAACGCTGACCATTATCCAACCTACCATATCTCTACGCATTGCACTCGCCTCCTAAAGACTCTTCACCCCAATTACAGCCGACTGCTTTATTGTACCTATATTGACGAATTTGTCAGCTCAATTGTTTGCTTCGGCAACTGTTTACTTTGTCCGCAACGGGACACGGCGGGTCTCGCCGCTAACCACGTTACGGACCCTAACATAGTCTTGCCCGATCTGCTCGACCAGCCAGTCATCCACTATGTCGCCGGGTCGGACGCTACCGCTCTCACCCGTTCTCATTTCATAGATGGCCAGAGGCCGGTCCCCGGCCCACATAATGCTGCTGATGCGCATGAACTTGACTTCGGCAACTTCCGGCGCGGCCACCGGCTCGGGTTCGGGCCGCCGCGCGGCTGGCCCAATGCCGACACGACTGGCCAGGGGCATCTGATCCCAGGCGGGTCCGTACTTTGTACCTGCTATTACTGCCGCCTCCACACCCAGTCCACTGGAAAAAGGATTGGCGCGGCTGCTTTCCAACGGGTCGCCCTCGAAGACATTTTCCGGCGCAGCTGGCGCTACCCCCATTCCCATACCCATTCCCATCATTCCCATTTGACCAGGCATACCTATTCCCGGTCCCATGGGCCTCCCCATAGGACCCATAGGAGCTCCTCCTGGCCCCATCATTGCTTCCCCAGGTGGACCAGGCGGGCCCCCGCCCATTGGCCGGGGTTGCGCCTCGCTGGATATGCTACCTATTTCCGTTGCCGGCAGCACAACCATCAGCAGTAATGCCAGTGCTAACATCAACGCCCCCAGCCCGCCCGTCACCATAATATTTGTTCTGTGTTTTATAGACACTACTGACCTCTCCCGATTGCCCTATCCTCCGCCAGCAGACGGTGGTGGCGGTGGCGGTGGCGGTGGTGGCGGCGCAACCGGCGCACCCGCTCCTGTAGGCATACCACCCGGCACCGGCGGTGCCCCCGGCATTCCATAGCCACCCATCGCACCCATCATCCCCGCTCCAGCTGCCCCAGCTGCCGCCAAATCCGGCGGCACCTCCACCAGCAGATATATTGTCATAGGTAGAGTCGCCCTTATTGTACTCCCTTGACCAGATAATGACAAGCCCTCAATCGTAGCAATGCGCGGGAACTCAGGCAACGCCCGATACAATTTCTCAATGTCAGAGAGGGTTCCCTCTATGCCCAGGTTAATCCGGGCCAGTTGGTAAAATCCACTAGCCGGCGGAGTAGGGGGGAGACTGGGAGGAGCGGGGATGCTGTCCCCTGAAATGATCTTCACGCCGTGGTCACGCACCCACTGTTCCACAGTATCGGCTAGATTCCGCCGCATCTCCGGCCACAATGAGGCAAACAGCGCTGGCAACGGGTGAGCAAAAGAGAGCTTGATGCTTCGCTTGTCCATCAGCTTCTGCAGCTTGGTGTCCGCTCCCAGCCAGTGCCCAGTCACCTTGATCAGTTCTTGCTTAGCCGATTCCAATTTATCCGCCTTGGACTGCACTTGTTCCAACTCGCCCTGCAAGTCGCTCAGCTCAGCTTGTGCAGGCTTGATGAGCACAAAGAAGACCCCCACAGCAACTCCGATGATCAGAACAAGCACAATGGCAATTACGGCTACTGGCGGTATTTTACCCATAATCGCGTCTCCGAAAGATCGAACTGGCTATACTGCACCTTAGCTGTGATCTTCATAAACAGCCCAAATCGCTATACCGACCTAACTCTCTGACAAATCGCCCCTAACTACTCCTCCAATTCCTCCTCAGACAGCTCCTCCGGAGCGGTCCCGCCCAGAGGAGCGCTCGGCCCCGCAGGCCTCCCCATCTGTGAGCCTGGCGCCGGCAGAGGACCCCCGACCCCCATAGACGGCACGGGAGGTCCCATCATACCTGGCCCCATGCCTCCACCCATACCGACTGCCGCAGCGGCTTGGCCCGGCGGAGTCGGCACTGTGATCGGCTCGGTCAGCGTCGCCGAGATCTGCAACGTAATCGGTTCATTGGGGCTCCCGGGTTCAACGCCCGCAGCCCGGGAAGCTGTGGCAGCTTGCGGCAGACCAGCTGGACCCGGCATACCCGGAGGCATACCGCCGGGGCCCATCATCTCTGGGGGTGGCATCGGCGGGGCGCCTGGCTCCTGCATCTGCGGCCCTGGCACGCTCGGAGGCATACCGCCGGGCCGCATCATCCCCATACCTGGCGGTCCAGGTACGGCACCGGCCGTTGCCACACCTGCCCCGCTAGTCTCAATACTCTGTCCACCTGGCACACCAGAATAGGTTATGTTAGTCAAATCAGGACAGCGCAGAAGGTTAAGCAGAAAACGCCCGACGCCGGCATCGCCTCGCACCTGCACAGTAAACTGCACTGAGCTGCCGTCGGTGATGCTGAAGCTGGACATCTGGGCTCCTTGCCAGATGTATTTGTTAATGCTGTGGAAACAGTCAAAATACTTATCACCGGTTTTATCAGCTTTTTCCACAAAATCGAGTTTGGATTTTATGGGATCGAGCCAGCCCTGTTTCTCGCTGATCTGCGCCTGAAGCTCGTCTACCTCATCGGCAGTCGGCTTCACCTCCGCAATGGCTTCCTGGACCTTAGCGATTTCTGCGCGGATCGCCTTGTGCTTAAGCCAGAAACCACCCCCAACCAGAACCAAAAGGACTATCCCGATTGTCAGAATCCGCTTATTGGTGCGCGCTATTGCAAAATGTTTGGGCAGCAGATCGATCTTAAGCACGTCGATCTCCTCTATTCGGGCAGCATATCGCGCATAGCCAAGCCGAGCGCCACACAAGTGGCCGGGCCTACATCCCGCAAATAGGCTTCGCTTAGCTCATCTGCATCACAAAGTAAGTATTTATAGGGATAAGCCACCTCCGCGTCCACTCCTGTCTCAGTTGTCAAGAAATCAGCCAGCCCAGGGATGACCGCTGAACCTCCCGACAGTAATAATCGCTTGATTTCCTCGCCGCCGTGCTGTCGCCGATAGAAGTCGAGAGTACGCCCCAGCTCCGTTGCCAACTCAAAAAGAGGCCCCGATATCGCCTGCTGGACCGCCCGTTTCGCCTGCTTAACTTGCTCCGAGTCGTCTGTCTCTATGCTGTCTAAATCTCGGGTATCAGCAAACTGACGCTTGGCCTGCTCTGCCTGTTGTAGATCAACACCCAGTTCCTGACGAATAGCTGTGGTGAAGGCTTCTCCTGCAGTCGGAATGGCTCGAACAAACTCCAAGACACCATTGCGTAGAATGCTCATTTCGGTCTGGCTGGCGCCGATATGAGCAATGGCCACTGTCTGCTGGCCGTAGCCATTGGTACTGATGTTTACTAGTGCCCGCCCCACCGCCAACGGCTCAATGTCAATATGAATCGGGCGCAGGCCTGATCCTGTAATCGCCGCTATGTGAGCGTTTACTGTATCCTCCTGGGCCGCCGCCAGTAGCACGCTCATTTCGTCCCCTTGGCCACCGTCGGCTGATTCGATAATCTGGTAGTCGTAGATAACCTGGTCAATGGGGAAGGGAACCTGCCGGTCCAACTCGTAGTCCATAGCATCGCTTAGCTCTGCACCTGACATCCGCGGCATAGTGACTACTCGAACAGTAACAGAGGTAGTTCCTCCTACCGAGGCCACAACGTCTTTGGTGGTGAAGCCGCAATCTCTAACCATCTGGCTGATAGTCCCAGCAACGGCCTCCTCGTCAACCACCACTCCTCCCGAGACACTCCCTGGGGGAGTCAGCACATACCCAGGGCGACCAACTACCTGCAGACCATTACCAGTCTTACGAAGTTGTACCGCCTTGATTGCATCGGCCCCAATATCTAGTCCCACAGCATTGGTTGCACCGCGTGCCATCAGTAGCTCCTTCGCAGTCAGGCACCACAAGTTATCATTGCTTTTAGCGCCAAGCGCTAAACAGTTTAGCCTAATGAAGATCTTTTGTCAAGGCTATCTTGCCCACAGCAGGCTCCTACTAAACCCCAAACTGGCCCACAAACTACTGCCTAACCTGCTCGGTTGCCCCTCTCCCTTCTCTGCATTGCGTCGCGAGAGCACCCCTATCGCCCACAGTTTCATCTACTCCATTGGCCTCGTTTGGGACTATTATAACACAATACCCCTACCAGATTAAATGATTTAACCCTCATTTCTTTGACTTTCGGTCTATGTCTGAATATAATTACACCTGAGTTACGGCCAAGAGCTGCGCGCTGTCAGCATAATCTCAACTGGCCTCTTATAGATAGTAGGGAAAACATGGCCGAACACATCCTACTTGTCGACGACAACGAAGATTTCTTAGCAGCTGGGTGCGAGTTCTTCACCAGCAAGGGCTACCAGGTGAGCACAGCCTCCGATGGCAAGGCCGCACTCGAGCTGGTAGCCCAACTGCGGCCTGATATCATCCTTCTGGATGTAATGATGCCGCGGATGGATGGTTGGGAAACATTGCAGGCTCTCCAGGCCGACGAGCAAACTGCAGATATCCCTGTGCTTATGCTGACAGCGGCGCGTGGGCCCGAATCAGTGAAGAAGAGTTTTGATCACGGCAGCATCTGGTACTACAGTAAGCCAATTACCGACCACCATGACCTGCTGCTCGTCATCCGCCGCATTCTCGATCAACGAGGCTAACCGAACTTATAGGCGACGCCGAAGCCGCCCCGGGGATATTTCCAGTCAATGTTGCCATAGGGGCAGACTACCCGGCAGGTCCCGCATTCCAGGCAGTTCTCATAGGCAATCTCCAGTTCCTGTTCAGCTTCCAACCAGCGGTATACTTCAGCAGGGCATTTGCTGATACACGGCTTTCGCAAGCAGCGCACACAGACCTGC
>JALGTS010000060.1 GCA_029821255.1 Candidatus Zipacnadia bacterium | reverse complement strand
AATATCGATGCGGCGAGGCTGCGAAGTCGTGTGCAACACGAGTTCGGCTCTTGGAGCCAGCGGGAGCTGTTCCGCCTGGATGTTGCCGACGAGCCGCCGCTTACCGAAAGACGGAGCAAGACGGTTAAGCGCAATCAGCATCAAGCTATAATCTACTACGGCTTTCTCGGGCCGCGGGTAAATGACGAGCACAGATATGTCCGGGATGTGCTGACATCCCTACTAAGCGGGATGGGCACTCCCGGTGGGCGATTACACGATATGCTGCGCGGCAAGGGATTGGTCTACGCCACCTATGCCTATGAGATGGCCGGGCTTGACCCTGGCTACTACGCCATATATGCGGCGACAGCACCTGAGAAGGTTGATGAGGTCAAGCAGGTTATTGAGGACCAAATAACCCGGCTTACTCAGGAACTGGTCAGCGCTGAGGAGCTAAACCAGGCTAAGGTCGCCTGCGTGAGTAGCCAGCAAATCAGCCTGGCCGACCCCGGGCGGCGTGCCCAGCTCCAGGCATTGGACGAACTGTACGGATTAGGGTATGATAATTACCGAAAGTATCAGCAGCACATTGCGGCGGTCAGCGCCGAGCAAGTGCGCGACTACGCGCGCCAACTTCTGGATTTGCAGGCATGTGCCGTGGTGATCACGACACCTACGGCATACCAACCGGAGCGATAATAGCGATGAAGGACGATGCCACGATATGCGATGCAGACCACGCTCCGAGGTTCGCTGGAAGATGCGCAAGACAAAGTTGTTGCGGTGTTAAAGGCCCAAGGCTTTGGTGTCCTTACGGAAATTGACGCGCAAAAGGCCCTGGCCGAGAAGCTCGGCACTGAGGTTGAGCCTTATTGGGCTGTTATTGCCGTGCAATGTCGTATTAAAAGTCTGCTCTGGCTGAGCTGCCTTGGGAGACGAGAACTCGTCTGTCTGCAGTGCTTAATGGTCTGGAGGAAACTTGAAACAGTGAACGAGCAAGAGTATGCAAGGACAATTTGCAAAGAAATCAGCGAGGTTGCTATTCGGCTTAATCAGGATGAACTTGCCGCACTGGTCGCAGCAATCCTGGCTGCGCAGCGGGTTTTTGTTTGTGGAGCAGGTCGCAGTTTGCTGATGATGAGGGCCTTCGCTATGCGCCTGATGCATATCGGGATGGAGGCTTACGTGGTGGGAGAAACAATCACCCCGGCTATCGCGCCCGGGGACTTGCTCATCGCTGGGTCGGGTTCGGGTCAGACGCGGGTGACCTTGGCTACCGTCCAGGCAGCCGCGGTTCGCGGCGCGAATACTGCAGTGATAACGGCCCACTGTGACTCAGATATAGCACAGATTTGTGACTTGGTAGTCACCGTGCCGGCACCGGTCACCGGGGCAGTTAGCGCTATTTCCCGGCAGCCGCCTGGCTCACTGTTTGAGCAGTGTCTGCTGGTAGTCGGTGATGCCCTGATCCTAACGCTAATGGAGCGATTGGGCACCACCATTGAACAGATGCGCGCCCGACATACCAAGCTGGAATAAAAATTGCTTAGTGCGGTAAGGGAGAAGTGATAATGATGGCGGGAAAGACGTTACGGATTGGCCTGCCCAAGGGCAGCCTCCAGGAAGCAACTATAGAGATATTCCGCAAGGCTGGCTTTCCCATCAGTGTGGATGAGCGCCAGTATAAACCTGATTTTGGCGACGATGAGCTGTGGGGAGTGCTGCTGCGCGCTCAGGAGATGCCCAATTATGTGACCGGTGGTATCCTGGACTGCGGCCTGACCGGACTGGATTGGATTCGTGAACGGGGTGTGGAAGGCAAAGTGGTGGAGGTGGCTGATCTCATCTACGCTAAACGCGGTATGCGCCCTTATAAGTGGGTATTGGCGGTGCACGAAAATTCTGATATTCAAAGCCCACAGGACTTGGAGGGCCGACGTATTGCCACTGAATTGGTGGAGGTTACGAAGAGGTACCTGGCTGAGCACGGTGTGCAGGCCCAGGTGGAGTTTTCGTGGGGCGCTACTGAGGCCAAATGTCCCAGTCTGGTGGATGCCATCGTTGAGGGCACCGAGACCGGCAGCACGCTGGCGGCGAACAACTTGCGAGTAGTGGATGTGCTGTTCGAGTCTTGTACCAAGTTCATCGCTAGCCAGGAGGCGTGGGCCGATTCGTGGAAACATCAGAAGATTGAAAATATCGCGATGCTTCTGCAGGGGGTGCTGGATGCAGAGCTGCGGGTGGGGCTGAAGATGAACGTGGCTCGTGAGGATCTGGAGGCGGTCGTCGCGGAGCTACCCGCCCTGAAGCGCCCCACGGTCTCACCGCTGGCTAATGGGGATTGGGTAGCGGTGGAGACGATTGTTGAATCTGCTTTGGTGCGCGACCTCATCCCCCGGCTGAAGGCCGCCGGCGCCCAGGGCATCATTGAGTACCCGCTGAATAAGATGATTCTGTAGCGGCTGATCCTAATTATAGTCTGCAGAAAGAGGCTGTCCTCTATGTACAAGATTGCGGTTTTGCCATGTGATGGCGTGGGACCGGAGGTGGTAGCCGAGGGGCTGAAGGTGATGGCGGCTGCTGCTGAGGCATACGATGTTGACTATGAGCTGGTTGAATATGACATCGGGGGGGAGCGCTATCTACGCACCGGCGAGGTTATGCCGGATTCGGTGATGGAAGAGTTAGGCCAGTACGATGCAATATACCTGGGCGCAGTCGGCCATCCTGATGTCCCCCCAGGCATCCTGGAGCAGGGCATCCTGCTGAAGCTGCGTTTCGGCTTTGACCAGTATGTCAACCTGCGTCCCATCAAATTGTATCCGGGTGTGGCCACGCCGCTGAAAGACAAGGGGCCCGAGGATATTGACTTTGTAGTGGTAAGAGAAAACACCGAAGGCTTCTATGCCGGCGTGGGGGGGCAACTGAAGCGGGGGACACCCGAGGAGGTCGCCATACAAACCGGCATATACACCCGCAGGGGCACCGAGCGGATCATCCGCTATGCCTTTGAGCTGGCCCGCAAGCGCAACAAGGCTAAAAAAGTGACCTGTGTGGATAAGGCCAATGTTCTGACTTTCGGGCACGATTTGTGGCGACGGACCTTTGCCGAGGTCGGACACGAGTATCCTGATATCCAGCAGGAAAATGCGTTCGTGGATGCATGCTGTATGTGGTTTGTCAAGAATCCGGAGTGGTTTGATGTTGTGGTGACCACCAATATGTTCGGTGACATCATCACCGACCTGGGAGCGATGATCCAGGGGGGTATGGGGGTGGCGGCCTCCGGTAACATTAACCCCGAGGGCGTTTCAATGTTTGAGCCGATCCACGGCTCGGCTCCAAAGTATAAAGGCAAAAATGTCATCTGCCCAGTGGCGGCAATCTGCGCCGCGGCGATGATGATGGAGCATCTGGGTGAGGTCGCAGCAGCGGCGGCTATGGAAAAGGCGGTGGCCAAGGCCCTGGCCAGTGGGAAGTTGGGCGATCTGTCTACGCGCAGCGGGGTGAAGACAACCGAGGCCGGAGACTTGATTGCTAGCCTGGTTGAATAGCGGATGGGAGCGATGGACTACTTGGGCGGTTTCTTAACAAGCGCTGCGGTCGCCCTTCCCGCAGCAGTGATTGTCTACCTGTGGGAGCGTTGGCGGCTGGCGCGTCCCGGGGGGCCGTATGCGCGGGCGGATTTCTCCGGCTTAATCCTGCTGATTGCCTTGGCGGTAGCCTGGTGGCCGTATTTGCCGGGTAATCCTCAGTTGACTGCTATCCTCTTCGGCGGCGGGCTCATCTTCCTGATTGCCGCAGTGGCCGACAACTGGTCAGAAGGCTGGTGGCTGGCGATACTGGGTGTAGCAGTGGTCGCCGTCCTGCTTAGCTATCAGAGCATCACCGTCCGGGTGGTGAACCTGCCGTTCAGCCAGAACTACGTCAGCCTGGGCTGGTTTGGCCACGTCATCACGGTGCTGTGGTTGGTAGTTTGTGCGGTTCTTTTCGCGCAGGCGGCCAGTATTTTGGCGGTGCCGTTGGGGGTGGCAGCACTGGCGGCGGGTACGCTTTTCCTGGTTTGCCTGCTGCAGCCGGCGATAACCGGGCCGGTGGCGGCGTTTATGGCGGTGACGATATGCGGGGCCTGCTTGCCGCAAGTGCCCTTCGCGCGCCTGCTCAGCTATGACGAAGCCCGGGCGGGAGCATATACCGCTGGCTGCCTGGTTGGGGTACTCTCGGTGGTCGGTGCGCTGAAGAATACTGCGTTTTTGGTTGCTTTGGTGCCGCTTATTATTATCGGCGTACCCCTCTTCGCAGCTACCTACCCCTATGCGGCAGAACTGCGCCGAGGTTGGCGGGCCGTGGTTTTTGCCGAACGACGTGGCCACCTGCACGATCTGCTCCTGCGTCAGGGATACAGCCGCTGGCAGGTAACTGCGCTGCTGCTGGGCGGGACTGTCTATGTATGCTTGTTGGTACTACTGCTGGTTTGGATGATTGAGGTCACCTTTGTGGTCAAAACAGTGGTGGTGGCGGTGGCGCTGGCCTCTGGATTGTTATTTCTCTATATCTTGCTCAGGCTGTTGCCGCGGTCCGCTGGCAAGGAGCCAGCATCTCCCGCCGGCAAAGTGCGGCTGTTGGGGGTGCCACTCACCCCAATTACGCTGTCTAACGCAGTGGAACAGGCCGAGCGTTTTCTTGAAGAGGACCGCCCTCATATGATAGTAACGCCGGACGCCTCCGCGGTGGTTCGTGCCCAGCAGGATGAGGAATTGCGCGAGATTATTGAGCAGGCCGACCTAATACCACCGGATGGCGCGGGAGTAGTATTGGCGGCACGGATGCTCAACCTTCCGGTTGACGTGCGCTGTGCTGGCTGTGATATGGTGGAGCAGCTCTGCCGGGCTGCGGCAAACAAAGGCCGCTCTGTATATCTGCTTGGTGGAGAACCGGGGGTTGCCGAACAAGCAGCGGCTAATCTCCAACGGCGAATCCCTGGCCTGCAGATCGCGGGCTGTCATCATGGCTACTTTAGTGATGATGAAGAGCCGCAGATAGTTGAAGATATCCGCAGCAAGCGCCCCGGTGTGCTGTTGGTAGCGCTGGGCATTCCGCGGCAAGAGAAGTGGATCAAAAAACACCTGGAGAAGTTGGGCGTGCCCATCTGCATCGGCGTAGGTGGGAGCCTGGATGTCATCTCCGGCCGCAAAAAGCGTGCACCGGTCTGGATGCAGCGAGCCGGGCTGGAGTGGCTGTACCGGACACTGAAAGAACCCAGTCGTCTGCCCCGCCTGGTAGCATTGCCCAAGATCATTTGGATGAGCATCCGCGAACTGCTGCAGCCCTCGGACGTGCCGCCACAATCACCCCCAGGAGGGCAAAGATGAGCGACAAATCTCCTTGGGCACTGGGCCTGGACATTGGTGGAACCAAGATTGTTGGTGGGCTGGTCAACGCGCAAGGGGAGCTGGCGAGAGTAAACGGGAAGCCGCTGGTTATCAAGTATGAGTATGATGGCTTGGTAGAAGGCAGCAACCGGGCACAGGAACTGTTAGTGAGAATTGGACAACAATTGCTGGCTGCGCCGACCGTGCCGCCGGCGCAGATCTGTGCTGTAGGCCTGGGCGTTGCGGGCATTGTAGATTTCACGCGAGGTAGAGTCGTGATTGATTCCGCCAACGTACCTGGTATGGAAGAGATTGATTTCCCGGTCTTTTGTGCCGAGCAATTTGGGTTGCCGGCCTACGCTGACAATGATGGCAATTGTGCGGCGTACGCTGAGGCTCATTTTGGTGCCGGCCGAGGCTGCGACCCAGTCTTTTGTGCTACTCTCGGGGCAGGAGTGGGTGGTGGGCTGATCGTCGGAGGCGAGATCTATCGCGGCTTCTTCGGCTCGGCTATGGAGATCGGCCACACTGTCGTCAACTATCAGGGTGGCCCTTGCCCCTGTGGGGGTACCGGCCATTTGGAAAAGTGGTTTGCTACCGAGGCTATTGAAAGGCGGCTGGCGCAGGCGGTTCAGGAGTACCCAGGCTGCCTGATCGCTCAGTATTCTGCCATACCGCAGCAACCAACAGTTGAAGCACTATTTGCCGCGGTCCGCGACGACGACCCCGTAGCGCAGCCTATTGTAGATGACATTCTGGAGATGCTGGCGGCAGCATTGGGCACGGCCAGCAGTCTGCTGGCGCCCGAGGTAATAGTAATCGGTGGCGGTATGGCGCAGGCTGGTGAAGTCCTCTTCGCCCCGTTGCGTGCAAAGCTGCCCAAATATATTGCTTACCCAAGCGGAGCATACCTCCCCGCGATTGTCCCAGCAGCACTGGGGCCGGAGGCTACGCTTATCGGTGCTGGTGCACTGGCCTTAGCCGAGCGGAGCAAGGCGAAAAGTTCGTAGCCGGCGGATGCTGGCTGCTGCCTTGATGTCTGCGAGATTATCCGTGTGCTGTAATTACGTCAGTCGGTGCAGGCGGTCGGAGACTTCATTGGCAAACCGATTGATGTGCTCGGCGACGTATTGCCCAATATCCAGCGAATCATCTTCGATCAGGGGTGTCAGGTCCATCGCGAAGATCATGCTGGTGGCGGTCTCTACGCCGTGCGTAGCATAATAAGTGGCGTTAGCCCGCCGACGGCCCATAGTGGCCAGATCGTAACGGTTTCCGCCGCAGACCTGTGAGTCCATTACTCCGGTCAGAGCTGTCGCTATATTGTCATGCGCAGAGACGTCAAAGGCAACCTTGTCCTCATCAATCATCCAGTCCAGATCGCGCCACACCTCACAGCCGTACAGCTTCTCGGGCCGAACCTCCGGCGGCAGCGTGCGCAGAGCCTGGATTGTCCGGAGAGCAACGCCGACGTGCGTGTCGTGCTTGTCGGCCAGATTGTGAGTAGAGATCACTCGCGGGCTGGTCTGTCGGATTATTTCGGCCAGCTCGGATATGACCTGCTCGTTTGTGGGATCCTTGAC